>CAYNOE010000306.1:0-3665 GCA_964398745.1 uncultured Lachnobacterium sp. | reverse complement strand
TCAAGGTTGTTTCACTGTTCAGTTATCAAGGTTCTCCGTCAGATTTACTGACTTTCACTGCCTGTACAAAGAATTATTCTTTCCTATTGTTCTCTGTGCGTCAGCAAGATTTATATTATCACGAAATATTCGCGATGTCAACACTTTTTTGGATTAATTTTTCTTTATCATGCAAATACTGGATAGTTTTCTGAAACCACCAAAAACCGCGTCAACGGATACAATAATAACAAAGATGTCAGTTTTTGTCAATCACTTTTTTTAAATCTTTTCGATACGCGTTTACAAAGGCTTCTGTAAGCTTTCTCTTCTCTTCCCATATCTCTTTCGCTTTCTCTGTTCGCATAGGATTCTCCTGCATAAGATGCACGGTATATTTTTCCATATGTTTTAGAATAGACTCAAAGGAAACATCCTTGTTGCAGGCCGTTTCCATCCATATGTCAAACACCAGTCCCTGCGCCCCCGTATCGTCCAGCAAATCCGCTTCACGCAAAAGCACAAGCTCCATGGGAATATCATACATATTCTTTTTGTCCGAATGCCTTGCTATTAAATCGCAGATAAAATCAATCTTAGCCGGAGGATAATCCTTCTGTTCCAGATACTCCCGGCAATATCTCGCTGAACCCTCTGCATGATTATGTATATTTTCCACCTCACAATATCCGATATCATGAAAAATGGTTGCAATCGAGAGCGCCTCAATATCAATCTGTTCTTTTTGCGGATAACTATCATATAAAACCTGCATCCAGTGATATACCCGCATTGTATGGTCAAAGCGATGATACGGAACTACATTTTTCCCATCACCTTGCGCTTCATCATAGTGCAGAAGTTTCTCCTTCACATATTGAATCATTTCGTGGTATTGAAACATTTCACTGCTCATGCTTTTACCCCCTCGCCTGCCTGTATATTATTATTCCTCTTTATCATCTGTTTATTCTGATACATCATTTCATCCGCACGTTTCATTGTATCATCCAATGACTTGTCCACTTCCGGCTCATAAATCGCATAACCAACTGCCACACTGACCGGCACAACAAACTCTTTGCCATTTTCTTCCTTTAAAAACTGTTCTAATTCTGCTTTTTTTTCATCAATCCCCTTCTGGGAAGTATCTGATATTAAAGCACAAAATTCATCCCCGCCAATGCGGTAACAATTGCCGCAAGCTTCAAATATTTTTTTCAATCCCTTAGAAACCGTAGTAATATAACGGTCTCCATATTCATGTCCGTAATTGTCATTACATTTTTTTAAATCATTCAAATCAAACATAAATAATGTAGTCGGAAGGACACCTACATCTCCCTCTTTGCTATCCCCTATGACACGGCTGATAATATCCCGGTTAAAAGCTGCTCTGTTAAACAGTCCGGTCAGGCCATCGGTATAAGCCATTTTTCGATAAATAGCACTCTCTCTTGCCTCCCGCATCAAACGGCGCGATTTCCGAAGAGACGAAATTCCCATTACACAGCTATAAAAAAGAAAACCGATGCTTCCAAACGGCGTGCTTTTATTATTGATACGATATTGTGCGAGTTCCAGAACGGTACTGACCATTATGACCATTAAGCAACACATATTCAGACGGACCTGAGGCGTAATTTTATTGAAAATAATTTCATATATGCTAAAGCCAACGCCAATCAATACAAATAATCCAATTGATATATGCGTCATCCACAGTGTCTCCCTCAAATCCCGAACACCAATGCACTGCAACAAAAGCCGCACCACAATAATCAAATAATTGATACCGCAATAAATATCCCATAACTTATTATCTTTTGTCTTGTACATCTGGCGCATAAACAACAAGAACGGCGTCGGCATTATCATAAGCATTACATGGTCTATATATACAAGAGCATGCTGCCACGGCAAAAACAATTCCACAAGCTGGGATTCACAGATAAGCCATGTTCCAAGCATAATAACAAATATTGTGAAATTCAGCAATCCATTATCTTTTTTTGCCTCTTTTTCTATCAAAAGCAGGTAAACCAACAATAAAACACCAACAATCAATATGGCTGCGGTAACAATAAAACGGAATAACCGGTCTCCGATAATCATCCTCTCCACCTTATCCGCAGCACCAAAATAAAATGTCCCGTTTGGCTTACTGTCTGTATAAACAGGCGTTACCTTAAATACTATTTCTTTTCCGGCATCTTGATTTGCCAAAGTAATAAAATTCCATTGATAACCGGTTGTTTTTATTCTCTGTCCTTCTTCGCGGGTCAGGGAATAAACCTTTTCTCCGTCAATCGTAACTTCAAGAAGCATATGTACTGTATTGTAACCAATTTGTTTTCCCTCTATCTCCCCCTCCGGGAGTATCCTTTGAAAGTAGTAAGAGCCATCCTTTTCTGTTCTTTGCATGTAATCATCCCAGACCTGAGCCGGCTCACCCGGAAGGCGGTTTTCTATATGAACGCTGTTCATAACCTCCGATATCAATGCGAGAACAAGCCCTATTGCAGCAAAAATATAATATAATTTTGTTACCCCTTTATCCATGGCATCAACCCCTTTGCCGGCAAACACAGCCTTTTTGTAATAAGCCTGCATTACAATCACTTGGCTTTATTATATCGTGTGATTCTCTTTCTGACAATAGAAACTTACCGGAACACCAGAATTATAGTATAATAAAAGTATTCAAAGGTGTTCAAACTTTTCTCTACAAAAAAAATCTGGAAAGCACCATTTTACGGTGTCATCCAGACTTTTTAACGAACGGAGAAAGAGGAATTTGAAGAAAACCTCTTTCCCGGAAACTACCAAAAGAGAGGAGTTTCGAGGACTTCATTTGAAAAAGTGTTCAAACACATTACTCTATTCCCTCATGAAATTTACATTTCCATAATTTGTTCAATCGTCATTTCTGGCATACTATATTTCTCTTTTGTATAATCACCAGTACCGCCATTATCATATTGTTCTAAGTATCGTATCATTCCAACCGGCCCTAGTTCCCGAAGTAATACTTCCGTTCCCTTAGTTTGAATCATGTTATAATCCATCAATCTTATTGTCTCATTCACTCTCAGTCACCTCCATTAAAAATTCAATCGGATTCATCACTTTTACTGATAAATCAATTCTTTTGCTTGCCTTTACCAATTTCATATCTGTGGTCAAAAACACTTCCGCATTTTTCTCCGAAAGTGCCAAATGCAAGCTATCAAATGATGTTGTTCCGGCAAATTTTGAAATTTCCTTAGCACGACGAATTACTTCCGAATTCACAAATACGCTCTCTAAAACACAATATTGATATAAGGCATGAATCAATTCTAAGACTAGCAATACTGCTTCTCGTTCAAGATAATTTTTTATATTACTTCTATCATCAAAAAGCCTGTTATAGCAACAATTATCCATATATATTTTCACAATACCACCTTCTTTTCCCTTAGTATATCATATTTCTGCGGAATATACAGTAATATTTATAAAACCTTAAAATAGACAATCTGGAAGAAATTTTCAGAAATCTCGGCTAGGTATTCAAAGGTAGTCAATCTTTTACCCACAAAAAAATCACGGAAAGCACCATTTCTCGGTACTTTCCGCGATTTTTACTTAACGGAGAAGGAGGGATTTGAACCCTCGCGCCGCTATTAACGACCTACTCCCTT
>CAYNOE010000305.1:0-3676 GCA_964398745.1 uncultured Lachnobacterium sp. | reverse complement strand
ACCAACCTTTTTTTGTTAAAGTATATGGATTTTTTTGAAAAAAATGTTTCATTTTGAAACAAATATGTTATAATGAGATAACGAAACGAAAAAAAAATGGAAATAAAAGCAACAAACTGAAACATTCTTGCCAAAAATACAGTATACGAGAGAGCGAATTTATGAGAGAAGAAATACGAAACGGCCAGACGCAAAAACTGCATATAGTGATGTACCATTATACAAGGGATCTGGTACACAGCAGATATCCGCGGATTAAAGGTCTGGATTTTGCCTTATTCCGAAAACAGATTATGTTTTTTAAGCAGGCATTTCATGTCGTATCCATGGAGGAAGTGCTGGGAGCACTAAACGGACAGGTGAAGCTTCCTGAAAATGCGCTTCTTTTAACCTTTGATGACGGATATCTGGATAATTATACCTACGCAATGCCGCTTCTGGAGGAAGCGAAGATGCAGGGTTCCTTTTTCATTCCGGGTAAAACCTTTTCCGAGCATAAGCTTCTGGATGTGAACAAAATACATTATATTCTGGCGGCTGCAAATCTGGAAGAGCTGCTGGCCGATGTACTGGAACGCATGAATTATTACAGGGGAGCAGAATTTGATTTCCCGGATAACAAAGAACTGTTTGCAGAATATGCAAAAGCAAACCGTTTTGACACGAAAGAGGTAATCTTTATCAAACGGATGCTGCAGACTGTATTGCCGGAAAAACTAAGGAACAAAATCGCCAGTGACCTTTTTGAAAAATATGTGGGAGTGACAGAGGAACAGTTAGCCTATGAGCTTTATTTGACAAAACAGCAGATCCGGGCAATGAAGCAGCACGGAATGTTTATTGGTGTGCATGGTTATGACCATTACTGGCTGGGAAACCTGCCGGAAGAAAAAATGAAGAAGGATATTCATATGGCACTGGAAGTCATGGACGGATTAATTGACCGAAACTGCTGGGTAATGAATTATCCGTATGGGAGTTATAACCAGAAAGTAATTGATTATGCCAGAAGCCAGGGCGCGTGTGCGGGGCTCACAACAGAGGTCCGGGCTGTGGAGATTGGCAGGGACCAGCCGTTTGAGTTGACGAGACTGGACTGCAATGATTTTCCGCCGAAGAGTGAGAATTATAAAGCGATTTGAGGTTTGTTTTATGGATGAAAAAAGATTTGCCAGTATTTTAAAACAGTATACAAACAGATATGAAATCCGGTTTTGTGGTGAAAAAGAGCAGTTGCGCCTGAGGGAATTTATAGACCGGTACTGGAGGAAAAACCATGTGCTGGCCAGCTCGGAAGAATTACTGGACTGGCAGTATCTGGACAAAAAGAACCACCGGTACAATTTTGTTGTGGCAATTGAGAAAAAAACAGATGAAATACATGGAATCCTTGGATTTATTCCGACAAATATTTTTGACCCCGGAATCAAAACGCCTATGCGCTGGGGAGCAGTATGGAAGATTCGGGAGGATGTCGCGAGCAGGGGGCTGGGGCTTGCCCTGAAGATGTATATGTACCAGAATGCAAAAGCACCTTATGCAGGGGGAATCGGATTGTCCCGTTTTTCACGTGAGATTAACCGGAAAATGGGAGAGGAAGTCGGTGTAATGAAGCATTTTTACATAATAAATCCAGATATGAAAGACTTTGCCCTGGCTGACCATGTAGAAAGAGAAAACAAAAAATCATGTGGCATCTTAAATCATAATATTCATTTTGAAGAATGCGGTAAATCTGATTTTGAGAACGGACAGGAGGAATTTTTTAAAGATTTGCTTCCATATAAGTCAGGAATGTATTATATAAAACGGTTTTTTGAGCATCCGTTTTACAAATACCAGTGCATAAAAGTTGTGGATGAAACAGAAAAAAGCAGTGCAGCATTTTTTATCCGGATTTGCGGGAACGGGAGTGCAAAATGTATTATGATTGTTGATTTCTTGGGGAAGGAAGAGGCACTCACAGGGACGGAGGGATGTTTTCAGAAACTGCTGGCAGATTATAATGCAGAATATATTTCATTTTATGAATACGGCTTAGACGGGGAAAGTCTAAGGCGGGCGGGATTTAAAGAGAGGCAGGAAAGTAAAATTGTGATACCGCTTTACTATGAACCGTTTGAGCGGGTAAATGCAGATATAGACTTTCATTATTATAATGATGGGACTGTTGAGAGAAAGCTGTATTTCTTTAAGGGGGATGCAGACCAGGACCGCCCGAACATATTACCAGTATAGGAGAAACTATGGAGCAGACAGTATTACATTTTCTGGAGGATACATATAACCGACAAAAAGAGCAGACTGCAGTATTTGATGAAATCCACCGGTTTACATATCAGGAACTGCGCAGGAATGCCCTGAAAATCGCAAATTATATTTTGAATTGGAACTGCAGAAAAAAAGGAATCATTGTGCTGAGTGAACGTGATGCACGGTGTGTTGTTATGTTCTGGGGGATTTTGTACAGCGGAAATTTTTATGTTCCGATAAATTACAAGGCAAACAAAGGCGTTTTTCGTGAGATGCTGGATAAAATCAGGCCTGCGGGAATTTTGTGCTGCGATGAAGATGAGGAGATTAAGGGACTTTGTGATGAACGGAATATAAAATACGCTTGTTTTGGACAGATGGTTTCAGGACAGACGGAATATGGCATCCCGGATATCCGCATTCTGGAAAGTGATCCTGCATACATGGTTTTTACATCAGGAAGTACAGGCATACCAAAAGGGATTATAAAATCACATCATTCGGTCGTGAGTTTTGTCAACAGCTTCTTCAATGTATTTTCAATCCAGCAGGAAGATGTGTTTGGCAATCAGGCAGGGTTTGATTATGATGTGGCGGCAAAGGACATATATTTGTCTGTTGCAGCCGGTGCAGGACTGGGAATAATTCCGGGAAAATGTTTTCTGATGCCTGTAAAATTAATGCAGTATCTGCAGAAATGGAAAATCAGCACACTGGTATGGGCGGCTGCAGCAGTCCGTCTGGTGGCAAAAAGCGGGTGTCTGGAAAAATATTATAAAAAATTACAGATAAACAGGGTGTTTTTTTCCGGGGAAGAGCTGGCGCGGGAAGAACTTTGTCCCTGGGTACATTTTTTGCCGGATGTATTGTATGTAAATTTATACGCGCCAAGTGAAGTGACGGGAAACTGTCTGTATTATAAAGTGGACAATCAGCATATTCCGTCAAAACTGCCGCTTGGGGTTCCCTTTGATAACACGGAAATTTTACTGCTGAATGAAGACATAAAACCTGTGGGAGAAAATGAGGAGGGTGAAATATGTGTACGGGGGCCTTTTTTATCAATGGGATACTATACAGATATGGAACAGACAAGGGAAAAATTCATACAAAATCCGATGCATAATGATTACATGGATTACATTTACCGGACGGGTGACATTGCAAAGTATGATAAGGGTGACTTATATTTTCTGGGAAGAAAGGATTACCAGATAAAATTTATGGGGCACAGAATTGAGCTGTTTGAAATTGAATCTGTTTTTATGAATATTTCAAAGGTTTCGGAGTGCTGCTGTGTTCTGGTAAATCCGGAACTGGTAATGTTTTATAAAAAACCGTTGGATACTGGTGATGTAATAAAAAGGATGAAAGATATTCTGCCAAAATATAAAATTCCCCGGAAATTTATTGGGGTGCAGGA
>CAYNOE010000304.1:0-3686 GCA_964398745.1 uncultured Lachnobacterium sp. | reverse complement strand
GGATACCTTTAGTGGCATAATATTACTTGATTATTAATGCAATGATGTACTAGGCACATGATTTTAAAAAGGAAGTATGATTCATGCACTATACAAAAACCATATGGAGACTGTAAGCAAAATTTAGTGGAATTGCGTGTGCGTTTATGGTAAAATAAGCCAAAAGCGCTTATTTTACTGCGTGCCATAGAGCACGCATATAACGTCATCAATCAGAGAGTGACGACATGGTAAAATCAACTCAACAAATCGGAATATACTGGCATAGTTATCGAAAACTATTCCACAATGCCCCTGAAAACATTTAATCAAACAGAAATAATAAATGGCTCTTCATAATATGGAATCAGTGAATCATGTGTTAAAAACATTAATCCCTCTGCTTTTGCCTGCGCCACCAATATCCTGTCAAATGGATCATTATGGCGAGGCGCGTTTTCAGAACGTCTTAATGTCTCCAGCTCTGCAACATGTTTATTCAGAACCGGCAGCACAACATAACCATTTTCTTCACATCCTTTTTCCAAAAGACTGCCGCTAATCCGAATTTTATCAGGATGCAACATATGTTTAATAGTAATTTCCCAAACGGAAGCTGTACTATATATAATTTCATTTGTTTCAGTGAGTATTATATCTTTTGCTTTCTTTGGCAGCTTCACATCATTTAACACCGCCCAGATAGCTATGTGTGTATCTATTAATACCTTCATTTTTCTACTCCGAATATTTCTATAATTTCATCATTACACTCATCTATATCATAATCAGAATCAATAAGATCCTGCCCCTCCAAACTACCGATTCTACGGATGTTGCCCTTTGGCATCACTGCTTTGCCAGTATTTTTTCCCCCAGTTTCTTCAGGCTTCATAAAGCGTTGTATCATATCAAGCAAAAACTGCAGATTATCATCCGACAGACCGTTAAGGGATTGTATAACTTGTCTTTGCAATGTTGACATATCCGTTACCACCTTTCTTCCCGTTTTTACGCCAGTACCTAAAACAAGTATACCCCAAAAAACAACCTCTCTCAATACTCTTTCTAATTTTATACAACCATTTTTAACTCTTGAGTTACTATTCACGGCTCAGGAGCCGTTCATAGTAACGATTCGGGGCGATATGCAAATTTTGCTGCGCAAAAATCGCCCCTCACTCCTGAGTCATGTTCTTACGGAATGCGCATTCCTGCCCCGTGAACAGTAACACTCTTGAACCATAAATGATATGGGAGCCACAGCCACAAAATACGAAATTTGAGGCTGTTATTTACTGTACAATGGCAAAATCATTGTTATATAAGATATCAGGTTATACCCTGCGTGGGCTGATATACAGCAGAATACTGAGCCTGTATGCAGGTAAAGTAAACCTAATATGATACCACAGATAAAAGCAGACAGTGTCTGTACCATATTAAAATGAAGTATGGCAAAAAGAAAAGCAGAGACAAGTAGTGCTGTTGTTTTTCCATATTTTAGTGATAAGCCGCCAAGCAGAAATTCTCGCATCAGGATTTCCTCTGTGACTGGTGCAAGAACACAGACCTGCAGTAAACTAATAACGGGTGTCGAGCTTAAAGTTTGAAGCATCTGCTGATAAGTTTCCTCACTTGCCGGAAAAATCTGTTCAAATACGGGATCTAATCCTCTATCCAGAATAAAATAAAGAAGCACAGCACATCCGGCAGCCAGCAGTATTCCCTGAAATGAAATTTCCCCGAATAAATTAATTCTGAAATGATTCCTCCCTGTCAGCAAAATAAGAAATACGAGCATGCACAAAATAATGGAAAAGAAGTTAAGATACTGCTCATAAAGCGGTGCTGTTTTTCTCCATACCGCAACATCAAGTGCAGTGTAAAAAAGCATAAACCCAAACCAGATTAACACCCATAAAATCCCCTTACCAATAGATATGCCGCTTTTCATCTCTGTACTCTCCCACATCTTTCCAACTCCTAATTAATGTATTTAATTATAAAATAGTTGTCTGTTATTTACAAGGCATATTTACGGGATTCTTTTTCATGGGGTAACTATTCAGCATTCTGCTGAACTGTTATCTCCTAGGTACATGATTTCAAAAAAGGAGTATGATTCGTGCACTATACAGAAACCATATGGAAACTGTAAGCAAAATTTAGTGGAATTGTATGTGCGTTTATGGTAAAATAAGCCAAAAGCGCTTATTTTACTGCGTGCCATAGAGCACGCATATAACGTCATCAATCAAAGATTGACGACATGGTAAAATAATGTCATTGAACAACTTAACAAACCGGAATATAACGGAGGAATAATCATGAGTTATAAAGGAGTTTTAATTTTGGCAATTATATGGTTGCTTACATCGGCATTATGGTTTTGGGCAGAAAATACCGGAATGGGTATTATATGGTTATGTGCGGGAATTATTGAACTAATCATCGCATTGATAAGACGCAATAAGGAGAAGAAAAAGCAGAACGAGAGCCGATAGCATAACAGACAGCAGGGCAGAACGAAACAGAGGGAGGAATTTGATTATGGAATATAGATGTAAAGTAACTGTAATTGATAAAAAATTGTTTCCAGAACTTCAGGCACAATATTGTGCAGTTCCAGACAGCGGAAAATGTCCTTGCTACAATGTGGGCGATGAGTTTATGTTCTGTCGAAATAATGAGAGAGATGATTTTTGGCATTGTGGTGCAGGTACATTGATTAAATCGGGAAATCCGGATGAAGGATGTTTACAATCTCCCGGTACTGCTCATTGTGGAAGCGAAGGAGTGCCGTTCTGCTCGGAGGCATGGGATGCTGTCAGCCGATATATTTATACGGCACTTCAAGGCGGGAGTATCATGCATGGCTGGACAAAAGATGACCGTGTCATGATTGCCTGCTGCAATGACGGAACAAGACCTGTCATATTCAAAATTGAACGCATTGATTGTGAGTGAGTTGTGTCACAGCGTCAGATCGTATAGAAGTCCATGCGCTCTATTTTTATGTAAAGAAAATTTCAGGAGGATTTAAAGGGGCTAAAAAGCTGGCAGTCAGGAAACCGGAAGACATATAAGTAATGCCCTCCGGTCTGTGTGTCTGGGAAAGTATTCTTCAGGTTATTTTTTTGCAGCCTTTACCAGTCTGTTAAATTCCTTTTTGGTAATTTCGGTCAGTTTTTCCCCTTTTTTCTTAAGATAAACCGAATTTTTTTTGTCTTTCACATCTGACACATAATACATACCAGAATCACAGTCAAATAATCCGGCAATCTGTTTTCCATGATAGGTTCCCGTCAGGCCATCGGAGTCATAGGACAGTGTGGAAACTATACCGTTTCCTTTATCACCTTTCTCATCCGCGTAGGTAACAAATTTTACATCCTCCCCTGTTGTTGAAAGGACTCTCAGAACATCCACCGTTTCAAGTTCTGTAATCTGGTTGTTTGCATCCCTTTTTACAATAATTCCGATAGTGCCGTCCCCATCGGTATAAATGTCAGGAGACTTTTCATCCCTGAAATATCCGATTATCTGTCCCTTGTACATCGGATGCCCTTCCTTAGAGTCATATGATACGCCGAATGCCCCGTATTCCGCGGCCATGGATTCCATATCATTAATGGTTTCTTTGGTAATGTTTTCTTTTGGGGTATTTTTTGCAAATACTGTAATGGCAGTTCCTGCCAGTAACA
>CAYNOE010000303.1:0-3687 GCA_964398745.1 uncultured Lachnobacterium sp. | reverse complement strand
TCCCAAGCATATCCTGGTTATTTAGTAAATCCAATTTACTGAAATCATAGTAATCAATCAAGAAGTAGTTAAAGTCCATCGTGTATTCTTCCGTCTTTGGATTATAGACACAGTGCAGGGTGATTCCCGCATCCGTATCGTTAAATGTTCCATATGCTGCAAGGTTTGCAGCAACTATCGGAAGATCAGATTTATAATTTTCAACCGCACCGAAGTATTTTCCACCATACATTGATTTCTCTGGTGATACCGAAAGATAGACCTCTCTATTATATTTGTTTAACACACTTTCCACCGCTGTTACCACTTTTTTCATATTGTGATTGTATTGATCATTTAACGGATTGCATTCCGGCTCACAAAGCCATTCTTCAACATTTATGGTTTTTCTTGTATAATCCGGATTCCATGCCTTGGATTCCCCTCCAGCCCCTGATGCAAAGGTGGCAAAACAATCCAGTGTGTTGAAATTCCGGGTCATAAGTGAAATTGTAAGAATAACTAATGTATTAAATGTTGCGTAGCCTAACAGTTCGGAGGTTGGAATTTGGCTTAGATAGTCAGTAAACAAACCATGTATTTCAGCCTCTCCATATGCTATTCTTGATTCTCCACTAAAAGCATGAGAGTCTTTTTGATCTTTCTTTTCACTATACTCCCCGCGCTTGATATTATACTTATTGTATAAAAACCGGTTGGAATACGGCACATAATCCATCTTCCCGAAATACTGTTTCCCGTCCCTGTTCAGAGTTCCGTCAACATACACAAACTTCTTTGACAGCTTCCCGTACACCTGTGAGTGGAACAGGGTGCATGAATAAACATTTCCCCCAATCATGTAACTTTCGATAACCGGATCCCCGCCCAGCGCATCATAGTCACTGGTTCCGTCCCCGTCACTGTCCGCCTTATGGGGGTCTGTGTGTACAACCTGACCGTTTGACAGGAGCATTCCCTCTGTTTCGTATACATCGTACAGCCCGTCCCCGTCACTGTCTGTCATGTCAATGGATTCTATGGTGTCTCCCTGCAGGTCTGATACTGCCTGCGCTATATCCGCTGATGTTGCCGCATAGTAATAAAGACCTCCCGTATCCTTCGCTATGTTTTCCAGTTCACCGGAATCGCCGTCTGTTACGTTGATACAGTAAATTCTGATACCCATGTCCACAGCCAGGTCTGTCAGTGCACTGCAGTCATCCACGTCCCCGTCGCAGATTACAATGAGTATTTTTTCATTTATGGAACTGCTTTCCCCAAGCATGTCCAGCCCCGCCCGGATTCCTGCCGCCACGGAATTGTCATATGCCAGGCGGAGCGATTCCACCCCTGCCTTCAGCAGTTCCTTATCATGTGTAATCCCCTGCACAGTCACGGCGTTACGGTTAAACCGGATCAGTCCTGCCCGGTCACCGTCCTGCAGGGCATCAATAAATGCGTTCAGGGCAGCCTTGGCCATCGGCAGCCGGTTATCATTCTGCATGCTCAGTGACACATCCACAGCAAAGGCTATGTCATAATGGGCTGCTTTTTCTGAATTGACGTAATCCGGAGCCATACGCAGGTTGTCCAGCCATATCTGCTTATCCACCACAAGGTATGTGGAAAAATGTGTGGTTGTGTATGTGATGGTATTGTTTTTTTTGTCGAGGACAGAATCCTCCAGCAGCACATATCTGTCATTTTCCTCATCATACCACATCATGCACAAGTCGTCCTCCCTGCTGGCCCCAAGCGCGCTTTCATCATATGTAAATGTAATGTCAGCGGTCTTAAATTTTACATCCGTTGTAATTTCAGCCGGTACCCCGACCAGCCCCACGACATCCGAGGATCTCATGTCAAGGTCATATGTATCCATGATGGAAACCCTGTTGTCTATGTACCCGTCACATGCCAGTGTTACGGACACTTCCGTTATTCCTGCTTTCTCTTCTGTATCTACTTTCTGTGTGCATGTCTGCAGAACCTTTTCTTTTCCGTCCAGAGTCCCATTCCCGTCTGTATCCGGATTTGTCGGGTCAAATCCAAGTTCACCGTCTTCCCGGTCATTCAGGCCGTCCTTGTCTGTATCTGCCACAAGCGGATCCGTGTGGTATAATATAACTTCCTCCCCGTCCTTTAAGCCGTCCCCGTCCGTGTCTTCCAGAAAACAATTTGTGCCGTGTTTTATCTCAGCCAGGTTATTCAGGCCGTCCTTGTCCGTGTCTTCTTTGTCGTCTGTCGTTCCGTCGCTGTCTGTATCTTTAAGCACCGGGTCTGTTCCTGTCTTTATAAATTCATCATAGTCAGATAATCCGTCCCCGTCTGTATCCGCTTTGTTTTTATCCGTTCCCAGAATGTCCTCATAATAGTTACACAGTCCATCCCCGTCACTGTCTGTCATGTCCGCATTGATACC
Source organism: uncultured Lachnobacterium sp. (assembly GCA_964398745.1). GTDB lineage: Bacteria > Bacillota > Clostridia > Lachnospirales > Lachnospiraceae > Roseburia. Next base: position 1,283 of record CAYNOE010000303.1, on the reverse strand, counting down.
GTCCAGGTTGGAGCTTTCATAATTCATCAGTTCGGCTGTTTCCGTTACTTTTTTTCCAGAGTCCAGTAAAGCCGTGACCACCACCTTATTATAGCCGATGGACAGTCCGAAATCCTCCAGCTTCCAGTGTTCTTTTCTTCCAATGCTGCAGGAAAGGACACTGTTTCCCTTTATGTCCGTTACCTCGCATGAAAGCTCCTTTACCTTTTCCGGTGTGGATAATGTCCCGGACAGTGTGTCTGTTTTTTTGTCCACGATATACCAGTCCGCGTTTTCATTGTATGTAAAACCATCTGTGTTTATGGCAAGGACAGTCTCTTTGTCATCTTTTCCCATACTGTCATTATCCGTACCATCCGTTCCTGCACTGTCTGTACAGGAATAAAGCTTATAACCAGACGGCTCATTCCCCTTTTTCCCATCCTGTCCGGTAAAGCCGATGCTGACAGAGCCTGATGCAGGGATATTACTGTTGTATCCTGCATTTTTGATAACATAATGCTTTCCCTCATGGCTTTCGATTACTCCATTCCAGATGTTTGTAATGGTTCTGTCAAAGTCAAATTCAAGAATCCAGTCCTCAAGTACTTTGTCCATGTTGTTTTTTATTTCTATTTCCCCGGTAAATCCGTTTTCCCATTCACTATCTGCATGATAAGAAACCTCATAGTCTTTTTCTAAAACACTTTCCAGACTCCCTTTTAACCGGTACTCCTTTGGGAATCCCGGAAAGTTTTCCTGCCCGCTGAACCCAAATGATACTCTTTTCCCGGCTTCAATGTCCTGGTTCCATGCAGCATTTTTTATGACATAACCGTCCGCTGTTTTTTTGCTGGCGGCGGCATTCCAGATATTTGTGATTTTTCCGGCGTACGGGAATTCCAGCATCCAGTTTTCAATCACGGTATCCCCGGTGTTTTCTATTTCCACCCCGGCATTGTATCCACCCTCCCAGTGTTCTGCAAGGGTGAAGGTGACCCTGAAGTTCTTTCCTTCATATACATCCTCCGTGGTCGCACCGTCCCATCCTGTTTTCTCCTGTCCGGCTGTCCTGTTGTCCTGCACAGCCGGTGCGGCTGCTTCTGCCTGCGGTTTTTCAGTGTTACTGTTTACGGCCGCCCCTGCAGGAGTTACCGAAACACAGACTGCTGCGGACAGCAGGGCTGCCAGTATCCTTTTTGTTCTTTTTTTCATTTCCATGTCCTTTCGTCCATTACGGTGAGTATTTTTTTCTTAATTGTACTATATCGAATAGTATCATTAATTAAAGATGCTGTCAACAT
>CAYNOE010000302.1:0-3691 GCA_964398745.1 uncultured Lachnobacterium sp. | reverse complement strand
AATTTTATATTGACAAGACGGGCTTTATCAAAGAATGGTGGGAAACCGGAGCAGCGGTAACACTGATTACACGTCCGCGCCGTTTTGGAAAGACACTTAATATGAGCATGACAGAGTGCTTTTTCTCTAATGAATATGCAGACAGGGGAGATTTGTTTAAGGGGCTTTCTGTCTGGGAGGAAGAAAAATACAGGAAATTACAAGGGACATTTCCGGTTATTTTTCTGAGTTTTGCGAATGTAAAAGCAGCAGATTTTGAAGAAATGAATTATAAACTCTCAGAAGTAATTGCGGATTTATTTGAGAAGAACCGCTATCTGCTTGAGGGTGATCTGTTAAGTGAAAATGAAAAAGAATATTACAAAAACGTCAAAGTTGGAATGAAGGATATTGTGGCGGCAGGAGCCCTTCACCGGATGGCAAATTTTATGCAGCGCTATTATGGGAAAGATGTAATTATTATTTTGGATGAATATGACACTCCAATGCAGGAAGCATGGCTTTCAGGCTACTGGGATGAAGCAGTCCGCTTTTTCAGTAGTTTTTTTAACAGTTCTTTTAAAACAAATCCATATCTTTGCCGCGGGCTGATTACAGGAATTACACGGATTGCCAGGGAAAGTATTTTTTCCGGAATGAATAATCTGGAGGTTATTACGACCACAGCCGATGAATATGCCGCATCCTTTGGATTTACAGAAGAAGAGGTTTTTGCAGCACTTGACAGGGCAGGGCTTGGCAGTGAGAAACAGTCTGTAAAAGAGTGGTATGACGGATTTACATTCGGCACGCATACAGATATCTACAATCCGTGGTCAATTGCTTCATTTATCAGGAAAAATGGAAAATATGATACCTACTGGTCAAATACCAGTGGAAACGGGCTTGTAAATTCCCTGATACGGGAAGGGAATTCTGATATAAAGCAGACAATGGAGGAGCTTTTACAAGGGAAAAGTTTTATGGCGGAGATTGATGAGCAGATTGTCTTTGACCAGATTAATGACAATACAAATGCAGTCTGGAGCCTGCTGCTTGCGACCGGATATTTAAAGGTTGTAAAACGGGATGTGATGGAAGAAGATGACTGGTATACGCTTAAACTGACTAATTATGAAGTAAAAAGAATGTTCCGGAAAATGGTAAAGGGCTGGTTTGGTGGTATAGCTAAGATGCCATACAATAACTTTATTAAAGCTTTTCTTATGAATGATGTGGAAGCAATGAACGAATATATGAATAAAATTGCATTAAGCAGCTTTTCAAGTTTTGATATCGCAAAGGGCGTATCAGATGATGATGCACCAGAGCGGTTTTACCATGGTTTTGTTTTGGGGCTGATGGTGGAACTTGCCGGAAGGTTTCAGATTATTTCCAACAGGGAAAGCGGTTTTGGACGTTATGATGTTGTACTGGTGCCTGCTGACAAGGTAAAGGACTTTGCATATATTATTGAATTCAAAGTCCGCAAACCAAAAAAGGAAAAAGACCTTGCGGAAACTGTTGCAAACGCACTGCTTCAAATCAGGAAAAAACAATATGATACACAACTTATTGCAGACGGTTTTTCACCGGAGAGGATCATGAAATACGGATTTGCATTTGAAGGTAAAAAAATATTAATCGGATAACAGAACAAAAAGCATCCGCTCCACAAAGAATATGATTTCATAAGCAAGGGAATACTCTTATAAAAATAGTATAAGAGGAATTGCAAAATCTATGGAATCTATCTGGGAAAAAGAAGTGACAATGCCGGAATTTCCGGCACTGGAAAATGATATAAAAACAGATGTACTGATTATTGGGGGCGGAATTGCCGGAATACTTACGGCATATTTTTTAAAGCAGACAGGAATCGACTGTGTGCTGGTGGAAAAAAACAGAATCTGCAGCGGGACAAGCGGGCATACAACAGCAAAAATCACCCTGCAGCATGGTCTGATTTACAGTAAGCTTATGGATTCTTTCGGCAGGGAAAAAACATGGCAGTATCTGCAGGCAAATAAGCAGGCTGTGGAACAGTTTGTCCATATCTGCAAAAATGCGGACTGCAGCTTTGAACGTAAAGACAGTTTTGTTTATTCCAGGGATGACAAACGGAAACTGGAGCAGGAACTGGAAGTGCTTCATAAGCTTGGTTATGATGCACGGTTTACGGATACACCACTGCTGCCGTTCCAAACCGTGGGTGCAGTATGCTGCCCCAAACAGGCGCAGTTCCAGCCGCTTAAATTTTTATCTTATATAGCAAAGGATTTAACGGTTTATGAACATACTTTTGTCCGTGAAATGGTGGGGAATACTGCCATCACAGAAAACGGAAAAATAAAGGCGGATTATGTAATCGTGACAACGCATTTTCCGTTTATTAATAAGCACGGAAGTTACTTCTTGAAAATGTACCAGCACCGCTCGTATGTGCTGACGCTTCGCGGCGCAGAACCGAAAAGCCTGCAGGTTGACGGCATGTATGTGGATGAGGATAAAAAGGGACTGTCCTTCCGTAATTATGGGGATATCTTGTTGCTTGGCGGCGGTTCCCACCGCACCGGAAAAAAGGGCGGAAACTGGGAGGAATTAAGGCAGTTTGCAATGCAGTATTATCCGCAGGCAAAAGAAGTGTGCGCATGGGCGGCGCAGGACTGCATGACGGTGGATGACATGCCGTATATCGGACGTTATTCAGGACGGACACAGAGGCTTTATGTGGCAACGGGATTTAATAAATGGGGAATGACGGGGGCAATGGTTTCGGCGCAGCTTCTGCGGGATATGCTGACGGACAGGGACAATCCGTTTGTGGAGGTGTTTTCCCCGTCCAGAAATATGGTAAAACCGCAGTTGTTTGTGAATATGTTTGAGGCTGTAAAAAATCTGCTTACGCCGGTTCCGAGACGGTGCCCACATATGGGGTGTGCGCTTAAGTGGAATGAGGCGGAACGGACGTGGGACTGTGCTTGCCATGGGTCGAGGTTTTCTAAGGAGGGGAGGGTGCTTGATAATCCGGCGAATGGGGAGTAGGTTATGAAGTTTATTTATATCGGTGGTTTATAAGTTATATACACAATAATAAAAATTATTAAGGAAATTATGAAGTGCTAAAAAGTGGTAAACGGAACAGTTCCATGATATAATATAAGAAAATTTATGATAATGGCAGTATGAATATACTTTTTGCTATCTTATGAAGAACGGAATAGCGGAAAAATACAAAAGAGGTTTTTGTGAAAGGGGTATGCCATGAGTGAAGAAAGAAAACAAATTAACTATACAGTTATTTGTGTCAGTGAATTTGCGCGCAAGCATAATCTGACCACAAAAGAAGCATTTCAATTTCTTTTTAAATATAAAGCAATAGAATTTTTAAAAGAAAATTACGATATTGAGCACACCCTGCCGCTTGAGGATGCGCTTGTTGATATGCGGCTGATTTGCGAAAAAAACGGAGGGATATTGATATGATTTTATATCATGGAACCAATCTCGATATACAGTCAATTGATTTGGCATTATGCCGTCCTTATAAAGATTTTGGAAGGGGTTTTTATACTACAGAAATACTTGAACAGGCACAGAAAATGGCAAAACGCGTTGCAAAAATTTATGGTGGTATGTCAATTGTCAATGTTTATGAAGTTGTGGATGATTTTATGGAAAACAGTGAGTTGAACATATTAGAATTTGGTAA
>CAYNOE010000301.1:0-3700 GCA_964398745.1 uncultured Lachnobacterium sp. | reverse complement strand
ATTCCGCATTTACTCTGAATCCAAATATCTTCGCGTCTGATTTTTGTCTCTTTTAACGCCTCACAAAATCGCTCTTCACATGCACCTCCCCCATAAATATCTGCATGGTCAAAAAAATCAGCCCCTTCTTCCATTGCCGTATCAATCATCTGCGCGGCCATCCCGGCAGATAAATCTGCCATGCGCATACATCCCATGGCAACTGCCGGAACCTGTATCTCTGAACTGCCCCAGTTTACTCTTTTCATCCTTCCACCTCTTCTTTCTTAATAAAATATAACTTTGATATATCATACCCCTTTCGGGTAAGTAATACAACAACGATTTATTATCCGGATTTTCTCTGAAGATGCTTAAAAATGATTTTAATCAAATTCAAGATTGAAGATTGAAGCTCCGTTTGTATATATGCTATTATTTAGGAGGATGCATCTGGGCTATGTAAATGCAGATGCTAATGACTTACCCTTTGCAGGTGATTGTGAGGTATTTGATTATGAATAAGGAATGGTCCAAACTTAATAAAACAATGCAAACACAAATCAGAAAGAAAGATACCTATGAAGCGGGTATCGGCACATTATTTGAATTGCGAAACCAGTTGATGCAAACTTTAATATCATTCAGGGATGAATTATCCAGAGAAGATTTTGATGCAATCCCCTTTATAAACGCGGATGGTTATCATAGTAAAACGATTGCCTATTCCATTTGGCATATTTTCCGTATTGAGGATATAGTTGCGCATATATTGATAAATGAGGATGAACAGGTATTTTCAGCGGTCAATTACCAGAAGCGAATTAATTCCCCTGTAATTACAACAGGAAATGAACTTGTCAAGCAACAGATTGCAGAATTTTCAAAACAGCTTAATTTGCAGGAACTATATTCATATATTTTTGAAGTAAAGGAAAGCACTGAGAAGATAATTCAGAACTTGTCTTATGGGGAATTGAAAAAGAAAGTCCCAGAAGAAAGAAAAGATTTTTTAAAATCGTTGAATGTCATCAGTATTAATGAAAATGCAATTTGGCTGATTGATTACTGGTGTAACAAAGATATTCGAGGATTAATTCAGATGCCATTTTCCAGACACTGGATTATGCATGTGGAAGCGAGTCTTCGCATTAAAAATAAGATACATTCCGGCAAACCAAAATCCACAAAGCACTCGAACACAACTTGAGTTTCCGTAAATTGCACCCAAAAACTGAGTATGTCTTTCCAAAGTGCCAATCTTCCGATTTTTTGAAGAACTGAGAATGGAAGTGTTTTGAATAGAGATACTTTAATAAGCCCCGCCTTAACCGGACTTTGGGTGACATATTCTTTTATATCTAAGAAGTCAGCTTAAGGCAAAGTTGACGGTATGCCGGACGTTTCGTCCGAAACCATAGCCTGAAGCCTTCTTTTGCATATGAGAGTATGCCATGGATACCTTTTGCTAACCGATAATAGCAGAAATGTACTTTTTCCTTTACAGGATCTGCTTCTTGTATGATGGAAACCTTAAGGACATTCGTCTCTGGCTTCATGGACATATGTGCCAGAAAAGCCATGCATAAGGTGATATAAAAATTCAGTGCATTAATAGCAGAAAGTTTTCTTACACGGAAATTTTCAAACTGAAACATCTGCTTTTTACAGCGAAAATATTCTTCTATTTTCCAGCGTGAAAAATAGGTTCTTGCTACATTGATTACATCTTCTTTGGAACTGATTTCTTTATTCGTGGCAAGCATCATGGGATGTTCTGTAATGCCGTAAATAAGTACCAGATAGATATCTTTTCTGGATGCGGTAATCTGCACTTTTACATGTGAAAGATAAGCTTCATGTTCCTTGCCTCTGTAGATCACATTTGTTTTGACTTTGCCTTTGCGGCGGTTACGCAGTTCTGTAGCCATTGTCCATTTATTATGGTATAAAAGCTTGCGGTTGGATTTCAGACGGATGACATAATCCTGCCCCAGTTCATCCAGCTTCAGAAACATCTTATTGTCATCATAACCACGATCCATGGCAAAGGTTGCTTTTCCAAAAAGGGCAGCACCCTGCTCCATTGCCTGAAAAGTGATGGTGTTTACAGATTTATAATCTTTTTCAGAGGAAGAGTGTATTTTTGAAAAGATACTTACAGGATGATTACTGCCTGTAAGTACACAGGCCTCTGTAACATGATATCCCTTTTTGTAAACGCTTTTTGTCGATGTACTTTCTGATCCATCCCGGACAATGCCGAGAGACTCGAACTTATATCCGTCAGGCTTTACAACATCGCTGCCATCGATATGAATGACCGGATCTGATGGAATCCACTTTTTTATTAGCTGAAGATAAGAAGCAGCTGCAACCGCAGGAGCACCTTTTTCAAGGTGTCTGGATAAACGGTCAACAATATTGATCTTTTTAGAAGGTTCATGAAGCTGATCTGCAATATCTGTTAACAGACAGCTGCCAGAAGCCAACATGCCATAAGTGATATCAACAGTAAATTTCTTTTCAGGCTTTGAAAGATGCCCGGAAATTTTGTTTGTAAAATTTAAAATTTCCCGTTTCATTTGATAAGTATTTGATGTAAAATTAGCCATAAGGGATCCCCTTTCTTTTTGTTTAGTAGGGTTATTTTGTGGTGATTTAATTTTACATCAAAAAGGAATGAGATTCCTTATATTTTGCACATTTTTGAAAGATGTGGAGAATTAATCCAAAGGATTTTGAGTTTTGTGGATAAAACTGCGGAAACTCAAGGAACACAATTATTGACTTATCATAAAGTTCAAATTATAATCAAATAAAATATATGGACAGCAAATGAACGTCTTACGAAAAGGAAATAATTTATGAAACGCAAATTAATCACTATATTTTTAATACTGGCTTTTGCCCTGGATGTCATTTTAACAATACGCCATCCTAACACAAATTCCGACACATTACAAACTCCCAAAATCCAGACCCCTGAATCTATATCAAAAGAACTTATGATTCATTCATACATAAAAGAACTGAAAAAACTTGGAATAGACGCAACTGCAATAGAAGATGAAGTTATAGCATCCTTTCAGGATTATCCTCCTGAAATTGCCGAATCAATGAATGAACAAAATATATTTGGCATGATACTGGAATATTATGATTTGAAAGCCCAAACCACTGCCACCGATCCGGACAGTGAACAGCCGGAGATGTTTTTCGCCTTTGATTTTGAATACATGGATCCAGAAACAATCTATACAGATTTTTTAAACAGTTTTGCTGAACTGACGGGTGATGAAATAATCATTACTGACATAACAGAAGATACCAACAAAGTTGATTATGAAACCGGTACTGGTACACAAACGGTTTCTTTTCAGTGTAATGGAAAAAACTACCGTTTTGATGCCAATGTCCAGCAGGACTGGTTTGACAGTGAAATGCTAACCTTTATGGGAAAGGTTGTGTCCGACCAGCACACCGGAAAAAATCTCTATGTCACCAGTGACGGCTATCAGGAATGTATCATATTTTACCAGACGCAGGAATGGGCTGACCGTTTTACAAATGCTTTTCATAATATAGAGTTTTCCAGACTTTAACTGATTTAGGTTTGTTGGTAATGAAAAAACGGAGGTCAGACAATGTTTCAGGATATTAAAAACAGCAATAACTGGGAAACTGTTGAAAAAGTCTCAAAGGGCTGGTCGAGCGACAG
>CAYNOE010000300.1:0-3702 GCA_964398745.1 uncultured Lachnobacterium sp. | reverse complement strand
AAAGTAAAAGAAAAAAAATCATGAAAAAAATGAATCTTGTTCTGGGAGTGCTGCTTGTCGCGATTTTTGTTCTGACCGGGATGGTTCTGCTTTTGCTTCAAAAGCAGGACGCAATGCAAAAAAGCACGGAAGATGAAATTCAGATAACGGAGCAGATACCCGAAGAAAACAAACAAAAGACAGAAAGCCAAAATACGAAATGGAGTGCGGATGCCCTAAAAAAAGGACGTATGACGGCAATTGATTACAAAGGACAGATATACGCATATGCGGGTTCAAAAAAAGAAGCCCAAAAAGCAATTGCAGATTATGGGAAAGAGCAGCGGAAAAAATACGATAACCCAAAGGTAAAAGAAATTGAAAAACAAATGGAAACGGAGTTTGGGATTTTTGCCGTCAATCTTGGGGAGATGGACGAAGATACCGCAAAAGACGTATACCGTGCATTTTCCTATATGTATGAAACCTATCCGTGCCTTAGGGGAACGCTTACCAATGTAACGCTTGGAAATTTGGACAGTTTTGCGGACGGGGATATTGCAGTTACAGAATTCCGTGAATTTGTGGTAAACGGGGAACTGGCTGTATGTCCCTTTGCGGTAAAGTATGAGATTGTGCTTTTTGCGTCTTCCTTTTTACAGAGGGATACGCTTCTTAAAAAATGCACAGACGGCGCAGATAAGGGATACTGGCCAAAAAACATGGATATATCCGCGATTGTCGTACATGAACTGGGACACCAGCTTTTAAATGTATATGCAATGAAAGAGTTTGGTTTTGATGATATCTATTATATTACAGAGGAAAACCAGGATGCGTATAACCTCTATATCACGGATACGTTAAGCAGCAGGCAGACCGTTCCAAAAGCTGTTATGACAGAGGCATTCCATAAATGGGAACAGACGCATGAGGGAGGGGATTATGAAAGCTTTTGCCAGAGTATCTCTGAATATGCCCTTGCTGTACAAAAAGACGGCGGAATTTCCTACACGGAAACTTTCGCAGAAGCCATTACGGATGTGTACTTAAATAAAGAACAGGCAGCCGATGCGAGTAAAGCAGTACAGCAGATGTTTGTGTCAGGGGGAGAATCATGAAATACGATGCATTTATCAGTTACCGCCATGCAAAAGCAGATATGTATGCGGCAAAAAAGTTGCACAGGAAACTGGAAACTTTCCATGTACCCCGTGCAATTGCAAAAAAATCAGGTAAAAAGAACATAAAAAGGGTTTTCCGTGACCAGGAGGAGCTTCCGGCTGGAAGCGACCTCGGGGATAACATTGAAAAAGCACTGGCGGAATCCGAGTTTCTACTTGTCATCTGTACGCAAAGGACGCCGGAATCTTACTGGGTGAACAAGGAAATAGAAACCTTTATTAAGATGCATGACAGGGAACATGTTCTTGCCGTTCTTGCGGAGGGGGAGCCGGGAGTGTCTTTTCCAAAGCCCCTTCTGGAAGATAAAAACGGCAGTCCGGTAGAACCGCTTGCAGCGGATATACGCGGAAAAACAAAAGCGGAAATAAATAAAAAAATAAAGACTGAAATTATACGTCTTGCGGCGCCCCTTTTGCACTGCGGCTATGATGATTTAAGACAGCGCCACAGGGAACGCCGTATAAAAAAATATATGTCAGTGTCAGCGGCAGTTGCCGTACTGGCACTGGCTTTTGGCGCGTACAGCACATACAATACAAAATTAATCCAAAAAAATTTAAAGGAAAAACAGATTAACCAGTCCAAATACCTTGCGGATACTGCGCTTTCCCTTTTAGAGGACGGGGACCGCCGTACCAGTGCACTTGTTGCGCTTGAAGCGCTTCCTTCGGATGAAAATGAAAGACCTTATGTGGCGGACGCACAGTATACATTAAGCAGGGCGCTTTACTGTTATGATACCGGAAATACAATCGGGATGGACAGAAACCTCTGCCATGACCTGCCGGTTAAGTCCTTTCATTTTAACGGGGACGGCACAAAAATTATATCAGTTGACCAGGGGGAAACCGTTTATGTCTGGGATTCTGAAAGTGGAAAAAAGCTTCTGCAGGTTCCGTCCGAAATGGATGAAAAGGGATATCCTATAGAGCCGGTAAACGCCACGGTTTACGGGGAGCAGGTTCTGATTGCCGACAGCCGCGGAATCCATGCGGTTTCTTTTGACGGGAAAACAATCTGGAAAACCGGGGAAGAAGGAGATTTTTTTGACTGTGTATTTGATGAGAACTTAAAGCTTGCGGCATGTATATCGTCCGAACAAATTGTCTTTTTTGACATGGCTTCGGGCAGGGTGTGTGACACGATGCAAAACCGGATGAAAGCGTCTTTTGGAGGAGAATATATTTTTTCTGCAGATAAAGGCTGTTTTGCAGTTTCACATCTTCCTTCGGATAAAAAGGCAAAAAAAGGATGTGTCAGCGTATTTAATTTTAAGACCGGAAAAAGCACGGATATTTCTACCGCGTCAGAAAGAATTTCCGCTCTTGCATTTATAGATGAAAAAACACTTGCGGTTGCAGGAATTAAGGATGAAACCGGGGTGGAAACTATAAACAGCAGGGAAGGCTGTGTGCAGAAGCTGGATATTGCAACAAACAAATCTTTCTGGAAAAAGAAGTTTACCTGTCAGGCTGCAGGTCCGGGGGCGTCAGCAGTGCAGCTTAAATGCAGAAGTTATAAGGACGAAACCGGCAGAGTGCACAGAGAAACCATTATGTCCGTGGATAATGGCGTATATACATGGGACAGTAATACGGGAGAACAGCTTGCCCGGATAAATACCGGAAACGGGATTTTAAAACTGCTTGTATCTACGGGTTACAGTGCAGGTTATCTTGCGGAAGGAAACGGCATGATAGAAACGGTAAACCTGACAAATGGAACCATTTATTCCGGGGCGGAAATTGATACAAAAAAGGCTTTAAAGGATGTGGAAATTAAAAACGGTGTGCTTGTCATCCGTTCCTACGAATCCCCGTTTCTGACAGTAATGAAATATCATGAGGGAAAGGGAATCAAAAAGCTGGACAGTTATGACGATTATGTAAACAGTATCTGTTATTCCGCAGATGAAAGCTATTATGCAGTGGATACCTATGATGATGGCACAGGACGCCAGATATATTTTTATAAAGGCGCAGATGATTCCCCGGCCGGTGAATGGCAGAAGCCGAAAGACCAGAGGGTGGAAAACGCAGGTTTTATTAATGATAAAGAATATATGGCAGTGACAGCGGACAAAAACTTTCTTTTTTATAATGTTTCATCCCGGACAACAGAAGAATTTTCTGCCGGGGACGAATTTTCTTATGGTTCATGTGTGGTAAACCAGACGGCTTCCCATGCGCTGCTTTATCAGGAAAGTAATTATGCAGTGGCTGATTTAAAGAAGAAAAAAATAATAAAAAAAGGCAGGCTGGAAGATTACATTTATGGTGGGATTATTTCAGAAAACGGTGAATGGATGTACTGCAGTCTGGGAGAAAAAGGAGTGGCGGCAGTAGAGGTAAAAACAGGAAAAGCATCTTTTATTTCAGGGGATGATTATTATGTTTCATGCAGGGGAAATGTACAGGATGCCTTTGCCATAAACAGGGACGGAAATCTTCTTCCAATAAGCTGCCTTGAAAATGTTCTGCGGATTTATGACACGGTAAAAAAAGAAACGGCGGCAGAGATTCCGTTTATGGGAAACCA
>CAYNOE010000299.1:0-3709 GCA_964398745.1 uncultured Lachnobacterium sp. | reverse complement strand
GAGCACCTGACTCTTAATCAGGGTGTCCAGGGTTCGAACCCCTGATCGCGCACTTGAGACAGATTTTTGTTAATTTAATATAAATATATCCGGAGCTTTAACCTCCGGATTTTTTGTTGTATTTTATAATGGGTACTGTTATAATGCAAATATGGAATCAGAAAGTCATGGCGGATTTACTTCCTCCTTTACAGAGGATAAATACTCTTTCGATAAAAGAAGGAGGGTGATATGATGAACGTTACATATTCGGATTTGATGGATACCAGATAAGGATAAAATTTTTATTTTGTGAAATATAAATGTGTATTGCAAATAAAATTTGCATATGCTATAATGCCATTAGGCAAAAAGAGATGTAAAAGTTCCATGTGAACAAAGAACGAAATCCCCGAACCGTGTTCCAGCACAGTTCGGGGATTCTTCTTTACTTTTATGGTGGCAAAGCACCCACCAGGCTATTTGTTGCTCTTGTCATCGCTGTCTAACCATTTGATGATGTAGTGGCAAGCCACACCAGCCATAACAGCAATTAAAAAGGATGCAAATAACTCCATGTGAACACCTCCTCCCGGTTGCGGGTATTGGTGAGCAACACATAGATTATAGCATACTATCTTATGTTCGTGTGCCTTTTTCAAAGATTTATTCTTGGGATTGTGGCTATCACAATCCGATGCTCGCTATTTCTGCGGACACTGACCTCATGGTAAGCTTCTCGTATAGTAAATCTTATAAAAAGAAACAGGGCCAGTGAACTGTGATTTTTCACAAATTCACTGGCTCTGAGACTTCTGTTCTTTTATTCCTGATGACCTTTCTTTTCTTCGTTCTTAACCAATCCGTCATAAATCAACAAAGCACAAACTGCTGACATTGTCCCCATTATAGACGAATTTAAGTCAACACCGTTTATATTGCAGACAATATTGATTATCATATTAACAACGATTACTCCTACCATAACGGCAGCTCCTTTTAAAAAATATTTCATAACTTCAAATTTCCTTCCAAAATAACTTATTTATCGTAAAACAGTATACCAGAGGAACCAGAATTTCTTTCAGAGCCGTCATAAAATGCTTTGAATTTACTAATGGAGAAACCTATTTGATATCCATACGCATGATGAAAGGACTTTGAAAATTGTTTTTATTTATCTATTGTAAATTTATCCACATAGAATATTTTGTATTTTTTGCAACATTTATATTTTATTTATTTACTCTTTTTGATATAATACAAGTATCATTTAGATTAAGTGTATTTACATGAAATACAGATAAAAATTTTTTACATTAAAAGGATAAAATATGAAGATAGCGCATATCAACAAGCTGGGTGAAAATCAGTCTGTAATGGAGCATTTATCAGGAACAGCAAAACTGTCAGAGCAGTTTGCAGATGAATTTGGATGTGGCAAAGCAGGCTGTCTCTGCGGACTGATGCACGACATTGGTAAGTATTCTGATGCATTTCAAAAAAGAATCCGTGATCCTGAACATGTTAAAAAGGTAGACCATTCCACTGCCGGAGCAAAAGAGTTATGTCAAATGTCAGCAGATTATATTTCGCTGGCTATGGCTGTTGCCGGTCATCATTCCGGTTTACTGGATGGTGGAAACTCAAAAATTGCGCAGGCGGGGGACGGAACCTTTTTTGGCAGACTGAAAAATGAAATACCTTCTTATGATGAATGGAAAGATGAAATTTCCCTGGATGAAGTGGTTCAGAACGCAGTACTGCCTGCATTTTGCATGGAAGGGACGAATCCTGCTTTTACAATGTCATTTTTTATAAGAATGATTTATTCCTGTCTGGTAGATGCCGATTATCTTGATACTGAAAAATTCATGACTGTGGATCATGTAATCCGCGGTGTTTATTCCCCTGTTTTAGAATTGATACAACGTTTTGAAAAATATATTTCTGTCTGGCTCCAGAGAGAAGATTTTGATAATGAAAAACAAAAGCAGATTTGCCAGAAAAGAACAAAGATACTTCTGAATTGTATGGACAGGGGAGAAAATCTGGAACAGGGAATTTATACGCTGACTGTTCCGACAGGCGGCGGTAAAACTACAGCCTCTCTTGGATTTGCCTTAAAACATATGCTAAAGCATGGTATGAGGCGTGTAATTTATGTGATTCCTTACACATCTATCATTGACCAGACAGCAAAGGTATTTACTGAAATTCTGGGAGAAGACAATGTGCTGGAACATCACAGCGGCATAATATATGAAACAATGGATGATTCGCAGGAAAATTACCATAAGGCACTGGCAACCGAAAACTGGGACAAACCGGTGGTTGTGACAACGGCGGTACAGTTTTTTGAATCACTTTTTGCGTCAAAGAGTTCAAAATGCCGGAAACTGCATAACATTGCAAACAGTGTGATTGTTTTTGATGAAGCGCAGACACTTCCGGTTCCTTACCTGAAACCCTGCGTGGCAGCGATGGCAGAACTGGCGGTACATTATCATTCAACTGTGGTTCTTTGTACAGCCACGCAGCCGGCTTTGGAACAGGTGTTTAAAAATTACCTGCCGGATATCAGGATTCGTGAAATCTGTGATGATGTGGAGGATTTGTATGAGTGGTTTCGCCGTACCCGGATTACACACATGGGAACAACAAATATAAGTGAATTAAGTGGAAAGCTTATGGAAAATAAACAGGTTCTGTGTATAGTCAACCAGCGTAAAACCGCACAGGAAATATATGAAAACATCAGGGAAGAGGGAAGTTACTGTCTGACAACGTTAATCTATCCTGTTGCCCGCAAGAAGAAAATAGAGGAGATTAAAAAACGGCTGGAAAACGGGCTTCCGTGCAGAGTGGTTGCAACTTCCCTTATTGAAGCAGGGGTGGACCTGGATTTTCCGGCGGTTTACCGTCAGGAGGCAGGACTTGATTCCGTGATTCAGGCAGCAGGACGGTGTAACCGCGAGGGAAAGCACCCGGCTGGGGAAAGTGTTGTGTCGGTTTTTCGCCTGGAGGACAGCCAGGTTTCCTATCTTTCACAGAATATAGCAGCATTTCAGTGGATGCAGCAGCAGTTTGAGGATTTAGGGGATTTAAAGGCGATTTCCAGTTATTTTTGTTTTTACAGGGAGTTGCTGGGAGAGGAAAATCTGGATATTAAAGATGTCATGCAGTCATTTGAGAGGGGAAGGGATGGAAAAGTATTCCCGTTCCAGACAGTGGCTAAGGAGTTTCATCTGATGCAAAATGAAACAACAGCTGTGTATATACCTCTGGATGAAGGGGAAGAACTGGTGAACCAGATAATTTCGGGAGAATATGACAGAAATGCATTCCGGCGTCTGGGGCAGTATGGGGTTAATGTGTTTCCAAATCATTTAAAGGCACTGCTGGATGGCGGCAGTCTGATGCAGCTGGATCATGAGATTTACGTGCTGCATGATTTGCAGCAGTATAATGAGGATACCGGATTACAGATGGATATAGAAACAGGTAACGGGGTTTTTATATAATGGTTTGTTTTGAAACAGCGGCAGGCCTCACCTGCCGCTGTTTTTGGATATAAACCACTTATCCAATATTTCAATCCTCACCGGTCTGGTGACATGGTTAGTGTACGTGATAAAAAGCTTTTTTACAAGTTTTTCTTGACAGAAATATAAATCTAGTACATCATTGCATTAATTCATGAGTAATATTGTTGTAGAAAAAAATCTGG
>CAYNOE010000298.1:0-3750 GCA_964398745.1 uncultured Lachnobacterium sp. | reverse complement strand
AGGGGAAACATTGTCAGGATGTTCTTCTGTATTGACCGCCTTTAAATCATCATGGTGCAGAACAATATGCTCCTTTATCCGGTAACCGGAATACTGCCTTAAGTCAAGGGTTACTTCCATATCTTCCACCATATCTTTATTGACCGCGAAGATGACAAGTTCTTCTTTTTCCTCATTGTCCACAACCACACAGTCCAGATACGGTGTTTCACCGTACTGTTTTGCCTCGTAAACCGGTGATTTTACAATGGTATTTAACACTGTTCCGTGTCCGAAAACTGCCGCGTGCATATACGGATAGAAAATCGTCTGTCTCCATGCACCGGTATCCGACGTCATAATCGGGGCAATGACGTTTACAAGCTGTGCAAGGCAGGCAATTTTTATGCGGTCGGCATGGCGCAGAATCGTAATCAGCATACTGCCGACAAGAAGGGCGTCTTCAAAATTATAGACATCTTCAAGCTGGTGCGGCTTCTGTACCCATTTTTCCAGTTTTTTGTCCGCCTCGTTGGAGTGATACCATACATTCCATTCGTCCAGGGAAATATGAATGTCTTTTTTGCCGCGGCGTTTGCCTTTTACATAGTCGCAGACAGATACGACATTTGAAATAAACTGGTCAAGATTCTGGCTGCTTGCCAGAAAATTCGCGGAATCATTGTCATAATTGCCGTAGTACTGGTGCATGGATATGTAATCAACAGTATCATAACATTCATCCAGTACAGTGGCTTCCCAGTCTCCGAAGGTTGGCATGCCGGAATTGGAGCTGCCGCATGCCACCAGCTCGATAGAAGGATCCAGGGTTTTCATAACCTTTGCAGTTTCATTGGCAATCCTGCTGTATTCTTCCGCAGTTTTATGGCCAATCTGCCACGGACCGTCCATCTCATTTCCCAGACACCATGTTTTGATATTATGCGGATTTTCATATCCGTGTGCCCTGCGCAGGTCACTCATCTGCGTGCCGCCCTCGAAGTTGCAGTATTCCAGAAGGTCTTTTGCCTCTTTAATGCCCCTTGTGCCGAGATTTACTGCCATCATGATATCAGAGCCTGCTTTTTTTGACCAGTCTGCAAATTCATTCAGGCCAAACTGGTTTGATTCGATGACATTCCATGCAAGTTCTGTCCGTGCAGGCCGCTTTTCCTTCGGTCCCACGCCGTCTTCCCACTGGTAACCGGACACGAAATTGCCGCCCGGATAACGTATAATGGGAACCTGGCATTCTTTTACCAGTGCAAGAGTGTCCTTACGAAAACCCTGCTCATCCGCAAAAGGACTGTCCGGCAGGTAAATTCCATCATATACCGCCCTGCCAAGGTGTTCGATAAAGGAGCCGTAAATACGTTTGTCAATTTTGCCTGTGATGTACTCTTTGTCAATGATAACCTTTGATTTTTTCATTTTTACCTCCATCTGTTATATGATTTTTTCGCTTCAATATAAGTTTATCTTACCAGAAACACGCGGATTTAACATATCTTTTCTTCCGATATATGTGACTTTTTTTCCGATTCTAAATAAAATAAGAGTGAAAATATTTCACAGACATCAGGGGGTATTGCATATGTTTCATATATCTTACTGCGGCTACAATCATTCAAATCCGGATTATGACAGGATTGACCGTCCTTTTGGGAGCGGGGATTATCTCCTGCTTTACTTTATGACGCCGATGAGAGTACAGATGGGGACAGAAACGCTTGTTACAAAAGAAGGGGCGTTTCTGCTCTATACGCCGGGTGCGGCACAGATATACCAGGCAGTAAAGCATTTCAAAAACAGTTTTGTGCATTTTACCTGCGGGGACGACAGCTTTCTTTTGGATTACCACCTGCCGGTCAATCAGGTCGTATACCTGCCCGATCCGGGCAGTATGAACCTGTTGTTTAAAAACATTTATATGGAAAGTCTAATCAAGCAGGAGCATTATGAAAAACAGATAGATGCGCTGATGCAGCAGTTGCTAATCCTTTTTTCCAGACAGATGCATATCGGTCCGAAGGAAGATGCGATTGATGCCGGGATTTACGAGCAGTTCAAAAAGGCGCGGATGGAGATACTGACGCATATTGAGAAGGAATGGACGGCTGACTCAATGGCGGCGCTTACAAATCTGGGGCGGAGCCAGTTTTACAGATATTATAAGCGGTTTTTCAACCGTTCCCCGAAATCAGAGCTTCTGGATGCAAGGATTGAGCGTGCCAAGTATTTGATCAGGATGGAACAGATGCCCGTCAGTCAGGCCGGTGAGCTGACCGGCTTTCGCAGCCAGTCCCACTTTATCAGATATTTCAGTAAGAACTGCGGTATGACGCCATCGGAATACGGGAAGCTGGACGAGAGCCGCATATGAGATTATATGTATAAAATATTAATTTTAGAATTAACTAATAAAATTCTGACCACTTATCGTATAAAATCAACCATATATAGTAAAACAATTGAAACCGGGAAAATTTTTTCTTATACTTAATCACTGTAAAGAAAATAATTGCGTACAGGGAGGTGATGAAATGCAGGTCGAAGTTAAAATCGACACATCCTATACAAACGTCCGGGTACTGGTTATGGCAGCCTCAATGACAGGAGAAGTTCAGGAAATCTTAACAAAACTGTCCAGCGATGTTCCGAAAATCATATCCGGCAGCAGAGACGGCAAGGTGGAAGTGTTAGACGAAAAAGACATGATCCGGATATATGCTGCAAATGGAAGGGTTTTTGCAGTAACAGAAAGAGGTGAATACACAGTCCGGCTCAGACTGTATGAAATCGAAGAGCGTCTGGATATGCACCAGTTCGTGCGGATTTCCAACTCGGAAATTATCAATATCAAAAAGGTCAGCAATTTTGACCTGAGTTTTTCGGGAACAATCTGTGTGAAACTGGAAAATGGAACAGTGACATATGTATCCAGGCGTTATGTTGCCAGAATCAAAAAATTTTTAGGAATGTGAGGTACAGATTATGAAAAAGAAAATTCTATTACGCGGGGCCTTTGGCTTTCCGATTGGAATCGCTATTGGGTATATCATATCAATTGCAGTATCCCTTATCTGGGCAAAAGGATATTATTCGCCCTGTGTGCCGGAACTGGTTATGGCGGCGGGGAATGAAATCTCTGCTGTCACCCTGCAGGCGCTGCTTTCGGGAATACTTGGAACAGGTTTTGCAGCAGCTTCTGTCATATGGGACATAGAAGACTGGAGTTTAGTTAAACAGACGGGAGTATATTTTTTAATTATTTCTGTCATTATGATGCCGGTTGCATACCTGACCTACTGGATGGAACATAGCTGGAAGGGGTTTCTCAGTTACTTTACATTGTTCCTGCTGATATTTGTGGCAGTCTGGATTATGCAGTTTATAATAGGAAAGCATAATGTGAAAAAGCTGAATGAGAGCTTAAATAAGAAAAAATAAAATCTGTCCGGGGGAAAAGGGGTTTTTCTCCCGGACAGCCCGTTTTAACAACAATAAAATAAACCACTTAAATAAAATAAAAGCGGAAAAAATTATAGGATAAAAATACCGTATCATATCATGTCAAAACATGGCAAAATATACACGTTTTCAACAGCAGAAAATATCAAACAATTTTATATTTCGCATATCCAAAAGCATAAAAAAGTGCTGATATTTGCCTTAAAACCCATAAAATCCTGCTTGTAACCGCATAAAACCCATAAAAAAATCAGATTAAAATACAATTTAATTAAATAAAAATATACAGTAAAACAAAGG
>CAYNOE010000297.1:0-3751 GCA_964398745.1 uncultured Lachnobacterium sp. | reverse complement strand
CCCCGGTTGTGCTGGGGAGAATAGAGTAAGCTGTAGCGGAGAGGATACCATTAAAAAACCTCCTATGCTAAAATGAAAGAGGTGTCCGGATCAGCAAAGTAAGGAGGATGGGAGGACGCTTTTTTTGTGTAAAGATAGGTTGACTTTTATATCTTACTGATGTAATATTTATACAAGTGCAGAAGGATTCAGACAATATTTTTTACCCATAAATCTTACATGCGTAATAATATGGAAAGATAACAGATATTGAAAATGGTATATAACCATATCAGCAAAGCAATATGAATGGAGCTACTGGAGATTCCCGGAGTGATGATATCTGATGTTGAAGTACGTGAATACCCACTAGGGAAAGCAGCTGCACATTTGGTCGGATACGTTCAGAGCGTTACTGCGGAAGATTTAGAAAAACATGCAGGAGAAGGTTATACATCAGGCAGTGTAATCGGCAGAAGCGGAATGGAGGGCCTGTTTGAGAGTGAGCTGAAAGGCCAGAACGGCTGCAGGGTTTACATTGTGAATTCAAAAGGCAAAGAGAAGGAGGAACTCGCCTGTATTCTGGTGCAGCATGGACAGAACATTCAGCTTACGATAGATGCCAATTTGCAGGTTTCCCTGTACGAACAGTTTAAGGAAGATAAAAGCTGCTCGGTGGCCATGAATCCTTATACCGGAGAGGTATTGGCTTTGGTTAGCACACCGTCCTATGACAATAACGATTTTATTATGGGATTGTCCAGTGAACAGTGGACTGAGCTTAACGAGGATGAGAATAAGCCAATGTATAATCGGTTTCGGCAAGTGTGGTGTCCGGGGTCTACATTCAAGCCAATTACCGCTGCGGTCGGTTTGGAATCAGGAGCAATCAATCCAGACGAAGATTACGGGAACGCAGGCTTAAGCTGGCAAAAGGATGCATCGTGCGGCTCTTATTATGTAACAACGCTTCATGCGTATGAGCCGGTCATTTTGGAGAATGCCCTGATTTATTCCGATAACATTTATTTTGCAAAAGCGGCATTAAAGATTGGTTCGGATGAGCTGGAGAGTTCTTTGACTCGGCTTGGTTTCAATGAGAAACTGTCATTTGAAGATATAAAACGTCCTGTATTAATTATCAGCATGACAGAAGATGTAAAAGGAAGAGGAGGAAGCGTATATGTTGTTAAAAAAGACAGTCTGGTTCTGGAAACGTGGTTTAGCAGGAATTAAAGCCATTTTATGTATTACAGTTGCAATAGCCTTAATAGTTTTGGTGTTTTATGCATGCTTTTTCTATGTCGCAAATTATAAAAAGACAACTTGTGATACATCCGTTTCACCAGATGGAAAATACGAACTGATGCTTCAGGCAGTTGGAGAACCGGACTGGCCTTTTGGTTCAGCAAGCGGACGGTTAGTCCTTAAGGAAGGCAATGATAAGATATCCCAAACAAATTTTGAATTGTATAATGACGGTGGAAGCATCCACAGTAGTTGTTGGGAAGTTACATGGTATGAAGATTATGTAGAGGTAATCCTGTCAGGTGATGAACAATTTGACGAGCAAATCACTTTATATTTTGATGGTGCAAAAGATATTCGGCAATTGACAGATACTGAAGAGATTTATGTTACTGGAGCAGAACTGCGGGGAATGCTGCCACATGAGTCACATACGTGTAGTATGTGACTCCCATATATTCATATCGGACAGGATAGACATAGTAATTTCAGCAGCATTGCTTCCAGCACTGTCATCCGCTTCAATGTTGGCAGCAAAAAAGTAGGTATTATCTGCAGTTTCTACAAAGCCAACAAACCATCCGTTCACATCCTGCCCATTTACACGGCTGGTTCCGGTTTTTCCATAAAAAGTTCCGGCATCGGAAGAGGAGAGACAGATGGAGTCTTTTACAGCATCGATATTTTCAGAAGCAAATCCAAAGCTGTTATGATGCAGTTTGGTTAAAAGTTCGACCTGCTCGACTGGGGAAATCTTTAGGGAGGAATCCAGCCAGTAAGTGGAAAAGTCGCCGCTTATGTTTTCGTTACCATATCCGATTTCCTGAATATAGCTGTAAACGTCAGAGGCTTTAAGCTGTTCATCTATTGCCTGGAAATACCAGTTCACAGAGGAGGTCATCGCAGACGGTAAGGTCTGGCCAGCGTTCCATGCTTCAAATGGATAGTGTTTTCCATCCCATGCAATAAAAGAATTTTCTGGTGTAATGACGCCTTCTTCTAATCCAAACAAAGCATCATATATCTTATAGGTGGAGTTTGAGGCAACCCGCAAAGTGGCACGTCTCCTGTCGTATATATTCCATGCATCATTTTTTAAATCATATAAAACAAAACTGCCTTCGTATTTTCCAAAGTATGTGGAGAGGTCTGTATAGGAAACATTCTCTGAGGAGGAGTTCCATTGGTAGTAACTTTCATCCGCAGCATATGTAGAAATAAAGGGAGTAAGCCCCAAAAGGAGAACTGCAGTCAGCGCAAATGCTGTCATACCTTTTAGCCTTTTTATAGATGTTGGCTTCTTATATGAGGCAATATAGATAATTCTTTGTTTCATCTGCTTCATGTTTCCGCCAAGACCGTCAGCAAATGGAAAAGGAGTAAGCGAAACTTTTTGGGCTAAGTTAATCAGCGTATTGCCATAATCCTCATAATCGTCTTCTTTAAGCATCATTAAAACAGAGGTGTCACAGGCGACCTCTCTGTCATTTCGCATTTCTTTCAGACCGTACCACACAAAAGGATTGAACCAGTATATCGCTCTGGCAAGGTTCATCAGGAAATTTCCAATAGCATCATGGTGCTTGTAATGCTGCAGTTCGTGCAACAGCACATACCGCATGTCCGATTCGTTATAATCTGAAATCAGATGGATGGGCAGATAAATACAAGGTTTTAAAAGTCCTGCAATAATCGGGGATTTCAAAAATGCAGTGCTGAAAACAGGAATTTCCTTGTGAATCCTCATTTCTTCCAGGCAGTAATGATACAGTCTGCGGACTTTTTGATTTTGAAGTGGAAGAGCAGATTTCTTCAGAGTACGTAACCGCAGAGAGGATTTGATTATCAGTAGAATCATTGCAAGGATACCTGCAAGCCATATCCCCAATAATATGTATCCGGCAATGGATGGAGTTTTCCGGTTTACTGAAAGGGTAAAGTCATTCATCCAGTCTGCATTTTTGCTCAGATTGGTTCCCGTAGCTTCTCCCATAGCGGTTCCGGTTTCAGAAGCAGGAAAGCCACCCAGGCTGCCAAGCCATGAGAAGATTTGTGGGAACCCGGTTAGATGCAGCGGAATAAAGGGAACTGCCAGCAGCCCAAGCAGCAGGAACCACAGATTATATTGCATCCGGCTGGACAGACTGTTTTTGAATAACCGTTTGGCTGTCAAAAGAATTCCGGTGATACCGCTGATAAACACATTGCATATTAAAAAGCGTATCATAAAATCAGCCACATTAATTGCCTCCTTTTTGGCGTTTCTTTGAAAGAAGGGAGCGAAGCGTATCTATTTCTGTTTCGGACAGTCTGTCATTTTCAATATATGCAGACAGCATGGCAGTGATGTCACCGTCATAGTACCGTTCCAGAAAAGAGTTGCTTTTCTGGTCAATGTATTCGCTTTCTTTCACGACTGGGGTGTAAACAAACATTCGGCTCTGTTTTTCGTAAGTCAGAGCGCCTTTTGTCACAAGGCGTTTGATTAAAGTCTGTATTGTTTTCGGACTCCAGCTTGTGGTCT
>CAYNOE010000296.1:0-3753 GCA_964398745.1 uncultured Lachnobacterium sp. | reverse complement strand
TCTTCCATATTATCTACAGGAAGAAAATAGTTGTCATAATTTTTCATATATTTAATGTTCTCCTCTTTGCTATAAACTACACTACTATATTTTATAGTAGTTATCATTGAAAGTCAATATATAATAAAAAAATAGATTAGTTGCACTGAACTAATCTATTTGTATAACTGCCTGTCGTACAAAAAAGACTGTCATTACTGACAATCTTTTCGGTAAATTACTATAAATCAATAACTATAAAATTGTAATTTGTTATTTATTATCTGTAAATGTTTTGGCAACTATTTTCCAACCATCTTCAAATTTTTTTAACATATGCAAATCAACATAATCTGCTCCAAAATAGTTTTCCATAGTAACTCTAATAACTGCTATATCATTATTAACTTCTAAAACATCTACTCTTCCTGTTGAGTCAGTTGCTCCCGCTTCATCTGCACCATCAAATAAAGTTTGAATAGGATTTCCATTGATAGTTGCATTTTCATGAAATGCAGGTTTCATTATAGAACTATCTCCTTTTCTGCAACCTTCTAAATAAAGGTTAGCAACATTAACTATTTCTTCATAGTCCTTTAAATTAATCGTTTTCATATAATTCATCCTTTCTTAAATATTTACAAATACATTATATCGTTATATAATATTTTTGTATAGTACTTACTTAAAGGAGAGTGTAACATGAAAAAATGTATAGAATCTAATATGAACTTTGAAGAAACAGGTTTTGCTTACAGTATGTCTTTAATATCAGGAAAATATAAATTGCCTATATTGTATTCTTTAGCATTTTATGGCACATTTAGATATAATGAACTAAAAAGATTTCTAGATCCAATTTCATTTAAAACTCTAACATCTAATTTAAAGGAACTAGAAGAATGTGACCTAATTATTAGAAAAGAATATCAAGAAATGCCACCAAAAGTAGAATACTATTTGTCTGATAAAGGAAAATCTTTAATGCCAATTTTAGACCAATTATGTGATTGGGGAGAAAAAAATAGACAAGTTTAATTGCTTGTTTATTTTTTATTTAATCTACAAATTACTATTTGTCTTTATCTAATTATAACATTTTTGGTGGGTTTGGCGCAGGCTGTGGCGAGGGCGAGGGTCAAAAGGGGCGCGAGTAGGCTAGGCGAGCGCCCCGCCCCCGCCCCTGAAGCGAGCGCGTAGCGCGAAGCGTCCGCTCAAGGGCGTAGCCCGCTAGCGGTCAGGGCGGGGTAAACCCGAAGCCCGTAGCCACCAGACAAGCTAAGAACGGCTTAATGTGGCAGAAAACGGTGACTGGCCAGTATTGCGCAAGCGGGTGAAGCGGAATTGCGTAGCATTGTAGCGGAACACGCGGTAGCGGGCTTGCCCGCTATGCGCCCAGAATAAAACAAAAATAAATGGTATAATAGTTGCATATGACGAAGAAGCCAACTATTAAACTTCTAATTAAGCAGTATTTGCCGGCTGATCCCTTTTTACTCTATGACTACAAGTGCTTAATGCTGATTAATGAAGATGGCTTATCGGAAAAAAGAAGCCATAGCCTTTGCCGACGAAATGAAGCCCGACGACTGGTATGAGGTATGGCTTGATTTGAAAAAGATGCTTGATAGTGCGAACAAAAACTCAGGCTTAGATGTAGATTAGGTTGCGCGGAGGGGCGTTAGCCCCGTAGCGCGAATAGCGACGACGCGACCGACGAAATGCCGAGGAAAGCGAGTGGAAGGTGGTCGCCAGCGAGGACGCGCTTGTGCCCAAAGGTCGGAACGACCGACGGCATCAGGGCGCGGACGAGTGCTAGTGAAACAACATTATTGAACGCTGCGTGAGCAAGCCCACGGATAAACTTACGGTCTAGATAAATTGTGCGCCTGATTTTTGTAATTGTTCAAAATACTTCTGCTGTTTCTTGGCAAAAGCGGGGGTTGTGCCGATGGCGACAGTATTGAGAATAACCTTGAAGCCGTGTTTTACGCTGCCTAACGCCGTTAATGCTACGCAACCGCCTCCATCTACTCCTACGAGTTCAACTTCGGTAATGTGATTATCTTGTAATAATTTAAGTAAGTCGGGATTAGTAAATGCGTCGCCCTTGTATTTCTTAACAATGTGGTCTGACACGACTTTTAGCCCATCTACAAGTTCTGTGGCCGGGGTATTGTCAAAAGCCTTAAACGGTGCGAAATGACGGTTGAGAAAATTGTCAGGCATAATGTTTTTGATATAAACTACCAAATTATTGCTATTATTCGCAATAGCCAAATTAACATCTGCGAGCAGTTTCTCTTTATCGTATTGGAAGAACGGCGCGCTGTCTTTGCCAACGCAGATGTTCTGCATATCTATTACTAGCAATGCTTTTGCCATAAATTGTACCTCTTATCTATTATGTTTATTATTTTCTACGATCGATTTTTTGCTTTTTCGATATAAAGCAAAGGTGACGAAGAATACTAATGCTGGTGGTACGATTAGTTTAATCGGGCTCTCGTTGATGATGAACTTTACCGGGCTGTTTTCGCCCAATATAGTACATAGCACCCCGGCGATAAAGATAAAAGCCGAGACAATCGCCAAAGTCAGAAATATGTTCTTCTTGATTTTTGCTTTCTTCAAATTAAATGTCATAACTTATACTCCTAAATTATAATTTATCTTTCTCTTTTCATAATATAAAAACTATATATTCCAAGCAGTATATAAGTAGGTAAAATGATATACAAGCTTATATTAGGATAAGTGGTCGTAGTTGTAAAACAATAAGGCAATGCACATATATTTATGATAAAGTGAAGAATAATTGGCACCCATAAATTATTAGTTTTCTTATATATTGCGCCAAAGTATAACCCCATCGCAATAGTCCAGATTACTTTTGTGATAATAAGAAGAATCGGTTGCCCCAGAACTCCAAATATATGCCCTAGTCCAAAAATAACTGACGATAAAACAACTGCTATAACCACACGATTTTTCTTTTTAGACAAAAGTTTCTCGATCAGATTTAATAATAAGCCTCTCACATATAATTCTTCAACAAACGCAACACCAATATAATATATCACCCCTTCAATTAAAACTTTCCAGATAGTCGGACTATAATCAAATGGCCGCAAGCCGATATAAAAGGCAATTCCGGTTATCACGCCCACAAGAACCCCCGCTGCTCCATACTTTTTCAGTCCTTTTGCTAGTCCGTTTTTACTTAATCCCAATCTCCAACTAGGACAAAGATATTTTAGCGTCAAAAATGCAATTATTCCGATGAGAATAAAATTAAACATTAAAGCCCAATAAAATGGCGTAATATCTAAAATCTCAACATTTATAAATAGCGCACTAGGCAATCCACTTATATCCATAAATGCCAACAAAGCTGTTAGAACGCCAATTATAATTAGTTCTTTCTTTTTCATAATCATTTCTCTATTTCAACAAATTGCTATTCCTCTTTATCTAATTATAACATTTTTGATTAGTTTTAGGCTTGACACGCGTTCCTGATGGTCGTGAGAATAGGGGCAGAGCGTAAGCAGTATCAATGCCTACACTCCACCAACACATTGAGAACCAGTAAAGTAAAAGGCTACACGCGTAGTCCTTGTTCAGGAATACTTTACTCTTAATGTTTGGTGACAGGCCACAATGCGCGGGGCTACCCCTAGAGGGGTGCTGACCCTCTGTTTTTGTGCGCGTGGTGTTTTTTGGAACATTAACTTTAAGGAAAATTATGGACAAAGACAACAAACGATTTAT
>CAYNOE010000295.1:0-3755 GCA_964398745.1 uncultured Lachnobacterium sp. | reverse complement strand
TTCCTTTTGCTGCTTTCCCTAATCCGAATTTCAGTACACAGCCAATCATAATCAGCAACAGAATAATGCCTCCTATGAGTCCTGTATTGAACTTACCGGATAAATCAAGCACGGAATCAATACCGATTACGGCAAAAAGAGCCAGTAAAATTCCAACCAGGCCTTCACCCGCAATCATACCGGAACAGAATAAAATACCGGAGCTGGAATCACTGTTTTTTTCTTTTCCTGCTGATTTTTTGTCCACAAACCAGCGGATGATACCGCCAATCATAATTGTGGTACTAAGCTCTAACGGCAGATAAAGCCCGATGGCAACCGGAAGCACGGATATTCCCAGAATCTCAATGACAACAGCAATAAACACGCCGATAAATACCAGTCCCCACGGCAGGTTTCCATCCATTACGCCTTCAATAATCATCTTCATTAAGGTAGCCTGCGGTGCGGATATTTCCTGTGTTCCAAAGCCCCACGCCCTGTCCAGAAGAAGCAGGACACCGCCAATGGTAAACGCGGAAACCAGTGCTCCGACCAGTTCCCCGATCTGCTGTCTTTTCGGCGTAGCACCAAGAATATATCCTGTTTTTAAATCCTGCGAGGTATCGCCCGCCATGGCTGCAATAATACAGATGACAGAACCGATTGCGATTGCCCCCTGCATTCCATGCACGCCGTTATCCCCTGTCATTTTCAGACAGAACGTGGAAAACAGAAGTGTTGCAATTGCCATACCTGAAACCGGATTGTTGCTGCTTCCGACCAGACCGACCATACGGGAACTGACAGCTCCGAAGAAGAACCCGAATATCACGACAAGGACGGCTCCAAGGAAAGAAACCGGAATCTGCGGCAGAAGCCAGATCATTAAAATCATAATAAGGATGCCTGCACCTACTATTTTCATGTCCAAATCCCGTTCTGTACGGATTCTGCTGTTTCCAGTACCGCTTTTCATGCCTTTTACCGCATCCCGGAAGGTGGAAATAATCATCGGCATGGTTTTTACCAGACTGATAATTCCTCCGGCCGCAACCGCACCTGCACCGATATAGCGGATGTAACTATTCCAGATGGCACTTGCACCATCCTTTGCATACATCGTGGCAATGGATTCCGTTCCCGGATATAAAACGGTGTCCCCGCCAAAAATAATAATTGCAGGAATTAACACCAGCCATCCCAGCAGGCCGCCTGCAAACATATATGAAGCAATTTTGGGCCCGCAGATATAGCCGACGCCGATTAACGCCGGATAAACTTCTGCGCTGATTTCTGTTTTAAGCGCTTTAATTGGTGCTGTAATAACTCCCGGAATTACTTTTAATCCATCTGCCAGAAATTTGAATACAGCGGCAAGCCCCATTCCGGCAAACACGCTTCCGGCACTTGCACCGCCTTCTTCCCCGGCAAGCAGAACCTCCGCGCAGGCCGTTCCTTCCGGATACGGAAGCACGCCATGTTCTTTTACAATCAGTGCGTTGCGAAGCGGCACCATAAACAGTACGCCCAGAACTCCGCCGCAAAGTGCAATCAGCGATATGGTTACAAGCCCCGGCTCATCCATCACGCCGTCTTTTGCCCAGAGGAACAGCACCGGAAGCGTGAAAATCGCTCCGGCTGCAAGGGATTCCCCGGCAGAGCCGATGGTCTGCACCATATTACTCTCCAGCACGGAATCTTTTTTCATGATGACACGGATAACTCCCATGGAAATCACGGCTGCAGGAATGGAAGCGGAAACGGTCATTCCAACCCGAAGCCCCAGATAGGCATTGGCTGCGCCGAATACCACGGCGAGTATAATACCCATGATAACTGATGTTACGGTGAATTCCGGCGTGATTTTGTTCGCCGGCACATAGGGTTTAAATTCTTCTTTCATAAATATTCTCCCATCTTATGGTGTAATTGGTTTTGGCAATATATTTATGGATATAAATACCTCAGATTATTATACCATTTTAGGGAGAGATTTACCAGTATAATGAAGAAGTATTTTATCTCAGCTTTTCTTTCTGAAACAACAGCTCCCGTTTCTCAATTTCCCGGTTGATAAATCCCCCGACAAACAGCACATACATACAGCCGTAAAGCCAGACCATAATCAGGGCTATGGTGGTCATGGTTCCGTAAAAAGAGGAATAACGCGAGTATTTATTCACATAGATGGAGAAAAAGTATGAAAATCCCATCCAGCCTGCGGCAGCAACCACAGCGCCCGGAATCTGGAATTTGAGCCGCTGCCTTTTATCCGGAAGCACTGTATAAAGTATAAGAAAAAATCCAAACAGTACCGGAATGCAGATAAGAATCCGGAAATGAAGCAGATTCTCAAAAGCCGGAAATCTTCCCAGAAAATGAGTGTAAATATTATTCCCAAATACCATAATCCCCAGTAACAGAAGCAGCGTCAGCGCAAAAACAACACTGTAGAGCATGGAATACATATAGCGTTTCACTATGCCGCGGGTTTCTTTGACGTGGTACATGGAGTTTAATCCCTGCGACAGCGCCACAAACGCCTTTGAGCTTAAATAGACTGCCGTAATGATGGAAAAAGACAGACGGCCGCCGCTGCTGCCCTCATAAATGTCTTTTGCAAAACCGGATAACAGTCCCCAGAAGGATTCCGGAACAATTGTCATGACCCATGAAAAAAACTGCTGCTGTGTCAGCGGAGTTAAATCCAGCAGTGCAAAGAAAAACATCATAAACGGAAAAAAGGACAGCATCAGGAAAAATGCAGCCTGGCCTGAATATGCCTGCAGTCCCGCTTTTCCAAAATCACTGGATATGTCCTTAATATCCGTTTTGTCCAGATTTGTTATGTTCTTTTTTCTCATTTCAGCTGCTCCATTTTACTTAGAATTTCATCCACAACTGCTGAAGCCACATCCGCCTTGCTCATAACCGGAAGCTCCTTACAGTCTTCTTTTGTAATAAACGTCACCACATTGGTATCTGTTCCAAATCCTGCCCCCTCTGTTTTCAGATTATTCGCAACAATCATGTCTGCATTCTTTTTTATTAGTTTTTCCCTGGAATTTTCCAGCATATGTTCCGTTTCCATGGAAAAACCGCAGAGGAACTGCAGCGGCTTTTTATGTGCTCCAAGCCAGGCAAGGATATCTGTAGTCTTCTCCAGTTCTATAGAAGAGCTGCCTTCCTGTTTTTTTATTTTTTCATCCGCCGGATGAGCCGGAGCATAATCCGCCACTGCTGCCGCCTTGATGATGATATTCTGCGCTTCATAATTGTCTTTTACTGCCTTTTCCATGTCGGAAGCAGAAACGACCGGAATGACTTTTACAAAAGGCGGCGGGGTAAGTGCCACCGGACCTGTCACCAAGGTTACCTCTGCGCCGCGGCGCATACAGTTTTCTGCAATGGCATATCCCATTTTCCCTGTGGAATGGTTGGTAATATAGCGGACCGGATCAATGCGCTCCTGTGTCGGTCCTGCCGTCACAAGAACTTTCTTTCCTGACAAATCCTTTTCGCAGGAAATTTCCCGAAAGATGTATTCCAAAAGTACTTCCGGTTCCGGCATTTTTCCGGCACCGGTATCCCCGCACGCCAGATAACCGTTTGCCGGCTGAATAATTTCAAAGCCGAAGCCTTCCAGTTTTTTCAGGTTGTCCTGTACAATGGGATTTTCAAACATGGCGGTATTCATGGCAGGCGACAAAAGCTTTTTACACCTGCAGGCAAGCATGGTTGTTGTCAGCATATCGTCTGCAATTCCGTTTGCC
>CAYNOE010000294.1:0-3776 GCA_964398745.1 uncultured Lachnobacterium sp. | reverse complement strand
CTGTCCTGTGTCCAAAAGTTCGGGATACAAAATTCCAAGCCAGGCATTGATAATTGTCCAGTCTGTTTTTTCTAATTCCTTTTCCATGCCGAATTTTTCCATTTTCTGGTAATCCCTTACCATCTTTCTTAAGCTTTTGTCTGTGAGCGTTCTTTCGAATTTCAGCGAATATTCCTGCCTGTCCCTTATCATTTCATACCCGTCAAAATTATTTCCAAAAGCGCTTGTATAATCATCCTGGCTCCCGAAACTGAACCATTGAAACTGAAGTATGCTCCCAATGACTACTACATAAAGAAAACACAGAAAAACACTGATTCTGGTACTCTTTTTGCGCCACAGTTTTTTATGTTCAAGTATAAACAGTTCCATCATTACTGTCCCCCTTCCCCAGTCGGAAAATAATACAGATATAAATCTTCTAACGCCGCTTCGCACGGAACAGCCATCTCCCCCGGCCTGTCGTCTGAAATAATGCGGAGCACTACCTGCTGTCCTTCATGCCTTAAATTGGCAACGGTTGCTTTTGCCTGCCACCTTCTCGCTTCCGCGGCAGATACCGCCATTTCCCATACTTTCCCGCTGGCTTTTTGAACCAGCTGCGGAACCGTACCCTGCAGCACAAATTTTCCCTTCTTCATAAGCAGAACCTCATCCGCAATTGCCTCAATGTCTGAAACAATATGGGTAGACAAAATAACAATTTTATCTCCCGCATAATCAGCAAGCAGATTACGGAAACGGACCCGTTCTTTCGGATCCAGTCCGGCTGTCGGTTCGTCCAGAACCAGAACCTTTGGACGGTTCAGCAAAGCCTGTACAATCCCCACCCTCTGCTTCATACCGCCGGAAAAGGTTTTTACTTTCTTATCCGCCACATGGCTTAACCCTACCTCCTCCAATAATTCCATTGTCCGTTTTGCGGCAATTTTTTTTGGTATTCCCTTAAGGGCGGAAACATACATCAAAAATTCCTTTGCAGTATAATTTGGATAATATCCAAAATCCTGCGGAAGATACCCCAGTACATTTCTGTAATCCGCCCCCATTGCGATTACGTCCTTTCCATCCAGTAACACCTCCCCGGAGGTTGATTCCAAAATAGCGCACAGCATCCGCATCAATGTCGTCTTTCCCGCGCCGTTCGCTCCCAAAAGACCATATACCCCCGGCTTTAAGACAGCACTGACCTGGTCCACAGCTATTTTACTGCCATAGTGTTTTGTCAGCCGGTCAAGCGATAATTCCATACATTTTTCCTTCCTTTCCCAGTGTAATGATAAAGTATATTTCCTTTATGAAAAATGCTGCAAAAAATAAAAATGCAACAACCCATAAACCCAGAGCGGATTCCTCATACAGCCACGGCATGGTTCCTGCCGCCACCCCCCAGCACACGCAAAAACCAGGTATGATAACCATACAAACCTGCATACTTTCTTTCCTGCGCTGCCGTATCAGATACAGCATACTGGCCATGCATACCAGATACGGAACCAGGCAGTATAAAATCATCTGTCCAATTTTCCTGCCTGAATCCTGAAGATGTACTTCAAATAAAATAAGAACTGTCATACATACAAGATTTGCAGCTCCGGCTAAAATCAGCTTTGCAAGTATAATCTGCGAACCGGAAGCCCTTGTAACAGCTTCTATTTCCCCCATTCCATAATACTGGCATTTAAATACCGGCAGCATAACGGCAAGTGCAAAAAACGGCATAAAAACCGGAATATATTTCGGACTGTCTGCTACTGTGGAAACAGCTATACATATGATGAATAATGCTATTGCATGCAATCCCAAAACAGGCACCCCTTCATAACGGAAAATATCTGACAAATACCGGACAAAACCTGTCCGCGGTTCTTCCCGCGGTTTTTGCGCCAGTTTCTGTTCCCGCATAATCCCGGTACATAATTTTACTGTTTCTTCCAGCATGGCAGGCGGATTTTCAGCTTCTGCCTCCTGCCGGAAAGACTGCCGCAAATATCTCTTTAATTCCCTATCTTTCATTTTCCTTCTCCCTTCTCATAATTTTTAAGGCATTTCTTACCCTGCTTTGTGCCGTCCTCATATTACACCCCATTACTTTTGCTATCTCCCTGAATTCAAGCTGTTCCCCGAACCGTAAAATTACAGCTTCCCTTTGTTCCGGCGACAAGGCATTTAAGAGATAATTTATCTCCAGGCAATCTTCTATCCGGCGCATCTCACCGCATTCATATCCGGGCTCTTCTTCATTTTCCAGTGAATAAACCTTTATTTTCCGGCTTTCATCAATGCACAGATGATTTGCAATTGCATATAAATATGCCTTAAACTGCTTTTTTCCTTCATATCCCTGCAAATTCCTAAACAGCTTCAAAAACGTTTCCTGCGTCAAATCCTCTGCTTTCTCCGTATGAAAGCAGTGCCTTTTACAGTAACGCAGGATTGATGCATAATAGCGGTTAATCAGTTCTTCAGCCGCCTTTTCATCGCCAAGCCGGATCTGTTCTATTAAATCATCATCATTCACGCGCTGCCAGCTCCTCTCCCTGAATATCCGTACATATATAATAACGGATGATTTCCTCCAAATGATTAAAATACCCTGAAAAATTTTTTAAAATCAAAGAAACGGCGGTTTCGGACTTAACCAAAACCGCCATGGGAATTATTTAGACAGGAAATTGATGAACAAAGAAAGAAGAACAATACCTAATATAAGCATTATCCAGAAACCGCTGATAGCCGTTGAAATAATATTTACCGCACTTCGGCTGCCGCGGTTTTTAACACAGATAACAGAAAGTACCATCCCAAGGAAAACGGAAAACATAATTTTTTATTTTCCATAACTTACCTCATTTCTTTTTTTCCAAAACATACTACTGACACTGTAAGAACCAGAACAAAAATCAGGATTGCACATGGCATAAACGGGAACAAATTAAAACCAGTGCTGACACCCTTTGATGCGAAGTCATGCAGAAAGCAGGAAACCAGATAACCGCTGTAGCAATAAGGATAAACAATCCAGAGCGGTGTATTTGCCACTAATACGCCGGGAATAACCAGAAGCAGATTTAAGCCGACGGACAGCAGGGGTTTTTCAAACAGCACTGTAACCGCCCACATTGCAGCTATGGCGGGCAGCATGGTAAGAAATAAACCGGCACACCACTTAAGCAAATACATAACCGGCAGTGTTTCTGTAATCCCTGTACTTCCCGTTGCAATTAATCCTGTTACCACAAAGGCAGCAAGAAATACAGCCATTTCCATAAACAGATAAAAAAGCAGTACACAAAATTTTGCGGCTGACAGGGCATAGCGGCTGACAGGCAAAGCTAACATTTTCAAAATCCCGTTATTTCCTGTTTCACGTCCCGCAATCATCACACAGACAACAATCATGCTAAACGGAAGCAGATAATACGCATAAACCAATGCGCTCTGAATAAACATGGCCGCCCACGCATTTGTATATTCCGGCGAAAAATAACTTTGCAAATTTGCCACACCGGAAGCCACGACCAGTAATGGAGCTATGAAAATCAGCGGTATCATTTTACTCCGTTTTACCTTAATAAACTCAATTCTCAGTAATTCCCCAAAGCTCATATTATACACCTCCTTATTCGCAGCGTCTTTTTTGGGCAGTCCATAATCCTGCCAAAAGAAAAAAGACTGTTTCAGCTAATGAAAAAATAACAACCGTAATATCCGGCCGCGCGCTCATTTCAACAGCGGGTTTTAGCATAACCACAAAAGGGTGTACGAAAAGCCAT
>CAYNOE010000293.1:0-3819 GCA_964398745.1 uncultured Lachnobacterium sp. | reverse complement strand
CGCTCCCGAAGTTATTGAAAAACTGGAAGACTTTGGAATTCCTGTCATGATTGAATATTCCAGCTATGAATCGCATCCGCTTGGCAGAGTGGAATGGATTAATTTTTTCGGTGCATTGCTTGGAAAGGATGAAGAGGCCGCGCAAATATTTGAAAAACAGACGGCCATCCTTGAGAAACTGTCAACAGATGAAAAAACGAATAAAACCGTCGCTTTCTTTTTCATTACATCAAATGGTCTGGTACAGGTACGACAGTCTTCGGATTATATTCCCAAAATGATAGAGCTTGCAGGCGGCAAGTATGTTTTCAAAAATCTGGGGGATCCCGAAACAAAACAGTCTACTGTCAATATGCAGGTTGAAGAGTTTTATAACGGTGCAAAAAATGCCGATTTCCTGATATATAACAGTTCGATTGACGGCGGCATTACAAACGTAGAGGAGCTTCTTGGCAAATGTGAAGTACTGGCAGATTTTAAAGCCGTACAGGAAGGCAACGTCTGGTGCACAACGAACGATATGTACCAGCAGTCACTGTCGGCCGGTTATCTGATGGAGGATATCCACTCCATGCTTTTGGGAAAAGATGCGGATAACATGCACTATCTTTTCCACCTGGACTAAAAGAAAGGTATCAGCGTTTTTATGCAGAAAAAAAAGAAATACAGATATATTGCAGCATTATTTTTTCTTGCTGCCGGTGTTCTTATTTTTTTCACACTGAATATCTGTATTGGAAGTGTAAAGATCACATTACCTGATATTACAAAAAATCTTGTGGGAGAAACGGATAATAAAACGATAGCAAGAATTTTATGGGATATCCGGCTTCCGCGAACGATTGCCGTCACACTTCTCGGCGGAGACCTGGCACTTGCCGGATATCTTTTACAGACATTTTTCCACAACCCGATTGCCGGTCCGTTTGTACTGGGTATTTCCTCAGGAGCCAAAATGGCCGTGGCGCTTGTGATGGTTTTTATGATGGAAAAGACCGCAAAGATCACTTCAGCAGCCATGATAAGTGCAGCATTTACTGGTGCAATGCTGTCGATGGGGTTTGTACTGCTGATATCGCACAGAGTAAAAAGTATGTCGATGCTGGTGGTCAGCGGCGTTATGATTGGGTATATCTGTTCCGCAGTCACAGAACTGGTGGTTAACTTTGCTGATGATGCAGATATTGTAAATCTTCACAACTGGTCCCAGGGCAGTTTTTCCGGAATGACATGGGAAAATATAAAGGTCATGGCAGTTATGGGAGTAATCACTTTCATCGCGGTATTTTTGTTGTCAAAGCCGCTTTCTGCCTATCAGCTTGGAGAAGTATATGCAAAGAATATGGGAGTAAATATCCGTGTTTTACGGGTAGGACTTGTCATTTTATCCAGTATCCTGTCTGCATGCGTGACTGCTTTTGCAGGACCGATTTCCTTTGTCGGGATTGCAACACCGCACTTAGTCAAGAAGCTGCTGAAAACAGCAAAGCCCGTCTGGATGATACCCGCCTGTTTTCTGGGAGGAAGTGTGTTCTGCCTGTTCTGCGATCTTCTGGCAAGAACCATGTTTGCACCCGCAGAACTGAATATCAGTACCGTAACAGCAATTTTCGGGGCGCCAGTTGTTTTGTGGATTATGGTAAATCATAAAAAGGGGATAGCAGTGTAATGGCATATTATTTTGAGACCAGACAGATGTGCGTTGGTTATCAGAAAGATCCGCTGATTCAAAATATTGGGATTACATTAAACAAAGGAGAGATTCTGACTCTGATCGGGCCAAACGGAGCCGGAAAATCCACCATTTTAAAGAGCATTGCAGGACAGCTTAAACTGATTGACGGCGTAATATATCTGGATAAAAAAACTATGACAGAAATGTCAAATGCAGAGCTTTCCCGGAAAATGGCAGTAGTTTTTACGGAAAAATTAAAAAGCGAGCTGATGACCTGCGAAGATGTTGTTGCTACAGGCCGGTATCCCTATACCGGACATTTAGGTATTTCATCAAAAACGGATTATGCTGTTGTGCAAGATGCCATGGAACTGGTTCATGTGACAGAAATCAGGGAAAAAGATTTTACAAAAATCAGTGACGGACAAAGGCAGCGTGTCATGCTTGCCAGGGCCATCTGCCAGGAACCGGATATCATTATCATGGATGAACCCACTTCTTATCTGGATGTGAAGTATAAGCTGGAGTTCCTATCCGTATTGCAGGAACTGCGGCATAAAAAAAGACTGACCGTCATCATGTCGCTTCATGAACTGGATCTGGCTGAGAGAATTTCCGACCGGATTCTTTGTATTAAGGGAAAATATGTGGAACGGTTCGGTAAGCCC
This sequence comes from uncultured Lachnobacterium sp., assembly GCA_964398745.1. Lineage (GTDB taxonomy): Bacteria > Bacillota > Clostridia > Lachnospirales > Lachnospiraceae > Roseburia. The sequence goes on along the minus strand of CAYNOE010000293.1, from coordinate 1,476 downwards.
GGGGAGATTTTTCAGCCAGGCTATATCAAATACCTCTTTGATATTGAAACCGGAAATTTTGACGAGGAAAACTGCTGTATGGAATTGGAAGCTGCAGCGGGAAAGCCAGAAGTGTTTGTTATCGCTGGCGGCGGAACAGGAAGAATTGTTTACCGGACGCTGCAGCGCCAGGGTTCGTCCTTTATGACAGGAATTCTTTTCAAAAATGACCTGGATTATCCGACAGCAAAGGCTCTGGCTGCAGAAACGATAGCGGCGGAAAGCTTTGAACCCATCAGCGAAACGCTGCTGCAGGAGGCAAAGGAAAAAATTGCTGGCTGTAAAAGGGTAATCTGTTGCAAAAATGTATTTGGCAGTTTTGAAAAAGCAAATGAAGAACTGCTTCATTTTGCAAAGGCAGCGGGTAAGATTGTGGAGATGGACAGGTCTCCCTGGTAGCTGTCGGCTTCCTGGCAATTACCCGCAGGCAGCCAGACGCGCCAGAATTGTCCTTCGGTATTCTTCATAATGCGGCATGCCTGCGCCCTCAAATCCGCATTTTTTTGGCAGCATAACCTTTATAAAGCTGCCGTTTTTCATTGTAATTAAACACTGGGTGCCTTTTGCTGTATTTTTCATTTCACTGCCCTTTATTTCCTCAAGCAAAAAACATGTTCCGATATCTTCAAACAAAACCTCTTTGTTGATCGGACAGATATCACCCGCAGAACCAGATATTTCGTTGACCTCATAATAATGCTTGTATTTTTCACATTCGGACAGAATCAAATAATGCTGTGTAATGCCGACAAACACTTCATATTTTGCAACCTTTTCCTTACGTACCTGAACTGCAGTACCATTTGTATCAGGTATCAGTCTCTCAAAGTTATCATTTATACACTTCCCGAAAGTCTGCCTGATCCTGCTCTCAATTCCTATGCCATGTATGCCTGCCGCCAGTGTTTCTCCTTCAGGAATATATTTTCCAAGCGACTGCATCATCTTTTTCTCATCATAGTTCCCAAAATTCCCTTTATTCGCCTTAATCATAACAGGCAGCGTATATAAAAAGGCCAGTATAAGAAAAAGCAGACCCCCAAAAACAAGACACTTGGTCATGTCAACCATTCTTGTACCTGCATAATGTTCCTTTACATAAAAATCGCCCAGATCATCTGAAAAGCCTTTCGTATCTGAATCATCAAATAACCTGCCACCATTTGCCAAACCCAACCCTTTGACCTGTTCGTCATCCGGATATAACACTCCCTTAATCTGGTGCGGCTCTGAAAGCTTTCCTGTCTGTGAATTGATTTTCATACTTTTTAATGTTTTATCCGATAACTGTACAATACATGTATGGCCAGTCATATCCGTCACATAATAGAAACGGCTGTCACCTTTTGGAATCGGCATCATTTGCTCAGGAAATTCATCGATATCAAACTGTACATATTGTCCCTCTTCTGCGTTTCCATTGGAAATAAGTTCCGA
>CAYNOE010000292.1:0-3835 GCA_964398745.1 uncultured Lachnobacterium sp. | reverse complement strand
CGTTTCATTACCGTTCTTCTGACGGCTATGATATTTATGTCGGAAAAAACAATTACCAAAACGATGAGCTGACCTTTAAGTTTGCGACTGGCAATGACTGGTGGTTTCATGCAAAAGGAATGCCGGGTTCCCATGTAATCGTAAAGAGTAAGGATGGGGAAATGCCGGATAGGGTGTTTGAGGAAGCCGGTATGCTTGCCGCGTATTATTCCAAAGGACGGGAAAGCGATAAGATTGAAATTGATTATATGCAGAAAAAAAATGTCAAAAAACCGGCAAAAGGTGCACCCGGATTTGTAGTCTATTACACGAATTATTCGCTTACCATCCATCCGGATATCAGCTCTTTAACCCTTGTGGAATCGTGATTTTTTAATTTGACAAACACTGCTAAATGCACGAAAACTTTCCAGCATAGAGAGCTTTGCACTGCATATACTAGAATGGAGCAAAGCACAGTAAACCCGCCGAAAGAAACAGCATAAGCTGTAAGACGCGGAGTGTTTTGCAGACAAGTCCGTAAGTATACGGCTAGTGCAAAGGAGGAAGGAAAGCATGGCTAACAGAAGTACCAAAAAATCATTGGAGCGTTTTAAGTATGAAGTTGCAGACGAGCTTGGAGTTCCACTTGGCAACGGATACAACGGCAACCTGACCGCAAGACAGAACGGTTCTGTTGGCGGTTACATGGTAAAAAAGATGATTGAAGCTCAGGAAAGACAGATGACTGAAAAAAATCATCAGTAGCTGCGGCATCTGATAAGATACAAAAGAGAAAACAGGTCCCATGCCGGGACCTGTTACCTTTTATTAATTATAAATTCATTTTTCCGAGCTGCCCTTCTATAAAGATTTCCATTTTTTTATGTAAAGCCGTATGTGTTTCAGCTAAAAGTTCCGGATCATTATCCAGAATTTTTTTTGACGCCCTGGAAGCATCCTGCAATAGGTCTGCGTCCTGGTAGATGTCTGCAAGCGTAAAGGCGAGGTCACCGCTCTGGCGGATACCAAAGAAATCCCCGGGACCGCGTAGTTTTAAATCCTCTCCCGCAATGAAAAAACCGTCATTGGAATGATTTAAGATTTCCAGCCGTTTTGCAGCTGTTTTTGAGGAGGAAGTATTGACCATAATGCAGTAAGACTGTGCATCCCCGCGCCCTATGCGCCCTCGTAACTGGTGCAGCTGCGCCAGACCGAACCGGTCGGCGTTTTCAATCATCATTACAGTGGCATTCGGGACGTTTACTCCGACTTCCACGACTGTAGTGGAAACCAGCACCTGTATTTCATTGGCAGCAAACTGTTCCATAATCCGTGTTTTTTCCGCCGGTTTCATTTTGCCGTGCAGAATGCCGGTATTTATATCTTTTGGCAGATTTCTTTTCAGTTCTTCGGCATAATCTGTCACATTCTCTCCTTCATAGTTTTCACTGGCCTCGACAAGCGGACAGATTACATATGCCTGGTGCCCGTTTCGTACTTCTTTTATAATAAATTCGTATGCTTTTGCGCGGTAAGCGGTATTTACGACACAGTTTTTTCTGGCAAGCTGTTTCGCAGGAACCTCATCTATCACGGAAATGTCCATATCCCCGTAAATAATGATTGCAAGTGTTCTGGGAATTGGCGTCGCGCTCATAACAAGAATATGCGGATGCCCGCCCTTTTTGGCAAAAAAATCACGCTGCCTGACGCCGAAACGGTGTTGCTCGTCCGTAATGACCAGTGCAAGATTTGAGTAAAGCACTTTTTCCTGAATCAGGGCCTGTGTGCCTATGATGATTGCAGACGGCAGATTTTCCAGCTTTTCGTATATATGCCGCTTCTCCTTTGCGGTCATGGAACCGGTTAAAAGCACAATTGGAATATCCAGCCCGAAATCGGTACAAAGCGTCCCAAACGACTCATAGTGCTGCCTTGCAAGGACTTCTGTCGGCGCCATGATTGCAGACTGGTATCCGTTGTGCGCACACCATGCCATGGCAATAAATGCTATGATTGTCTTGCCAGATCCGACATCCCCCTGAATTAAACGCTGCATAACGTATTTTCCACGCAGGTTTTCCGTCACATCTGAAAGCGTCCGCTTCTGGGCGCCGGTAAGCTGGTAAGGAAGCATATCCACAAGTTTCTGTACAAAGGTTTCGTCCTGAAAGACAAAGGAATTCTTTTCCATTGTCTGCTGTTTTTTCTGGTACTGCATACCCATAATAAACAGAAAAAATTCGTCAAACACCAGACGGCGGCGCGCGGTAATAAGCGTATCCATGGAATCCGGAAAGTGAATCTGCTTTATGGCATAATTATATTCGCAGAGCCCGTATTCCTCCCGTATTTCTGGCGGAATAAAATCCTGTACAAGGGTTTTTGCATCCAGTGCCTGTTTAACGGTTTTAATCATCAGGTTTCCGGTAATTTTGTTTGTAAGGGTATAAACGGGATAAAATCTCTCCGCCATCTGTTCATAAGCCTCTGGTGAATAAACCGCAGGCTGTTCCATGATATATCTGTTGTCGCGGACGGAGGCCTTTCCATAAAACACATAGTATTGTCCGCGTTTTAAGGTATTTTTGAGATAAGGCATACGGTACCAGATAAGCTGGATTTTATGCCCGGTACTGCCAATCGTTAAAAGTACGACCTGCATATGCCTGCCGTTTTTAACAACAGGAGTTTCTGTGATTTTTGCGGCAATGGCACAAGGCTCTTCCCCAAAACGTTCTATTTCATCAATTGTCTGCGCCTTAGGATATTTAATATACGTGCGGGGAAAATGAAGGAGCATATCACCAACGGTGTACACCCCCATTTTTGCAAATAATTCTTTTGTTTTCTCACCAATTCCCTTAAGTTCGGTAATTGCAGAGTTCTGATCCATATTTACTCCTGCCGGCAGTCTGCCGGTTTTATTCTACTGAGATGATGAAGTAATAAACCGGCTGTCCCCCATTGTTTATCTCTACTTCAATATCCGGATATTTTTCTTTGAGCAGCATGCCGATTTCATCTGCGATTTCACCCGTTGTTTCTGCGCCGTAATAAATACTGATAATGGAGGATTCCTCGTCCACCAGTTCATCCGCCAGCGCAAGTGTTGTATCTTTTAAATCAATGCCGACTGAAAGGATGGCTTTGTCGCCGATTCCCATGTAATCATTCTGCTTAATTTGTTTACCGTCAATTTCCGTATCACGGACAGCAAAGGTTACCTGGCCTGTTTTTACATTTTCAAGCTCTGCAAGCATTGCCTCATGGTTTTCCTTTACGGCGCGGTCCGGAATAAAATTGATCAGTGCAACGATTCCCTGTGGGATGGTTCTGGACGGAATAACAATTACCTCATTTTCCGCAAGCTCTGCAGCCTGGTTGGCTGCCATAATAATATTTTTATTATTTGGCAGAACAAAAATGTGCTCTGCATTTACCCGCTCTATTGCTTCCAGAATATCTTCTGTGCTTGGATTCATGGTCTGACCGCCTTCAATAATCTCGTCTGCTCCCAGGTCACGGAAAATCTCGTTTAAACCTTCTCCGGCAGATACACAGACAAACCCGAATTCCTTTTTCGGGACCAAAGAACCGGAAGGAGCTGCTGTCACGGGAACTTTTACTTCCACTGGACGGATTGTTTCCACCGGACGGATGGTATCCTTCTTTTCTTTTTGCTGTGCTGCAAGTTTTTCAGCGTCTTTTATCAGTTTTTCCTGGTGTTCCTCACGCATATTATCAATCTTGATCCTGCTTAGTGAGCCGTGTGTTAAGGCTGTCTGGATGGCAAGACCCGGATCGTTGGTATGTACGTGAGTCTTAACGATCTCATCGTCCGCTACCACAA
>CAYNOE010000291.1:0-3848 GCA_964398745.1 uncultured Lachnobacterium sp. | reverse complement strand
ACCTTCAACATGAAAACCAGAGTTCTGATAGACAACACCCTGTTTATTCCCAAGATAGAATCCATTGCTGACTGTTGTCGGCCTTTTACTGAGATTGGTCATGCAGTATTCTACAACAACAAGCACATCGCTACTGTTAAGCTTTATAAGTGAATTATTTTCACTTATTGATTTTAACTTCTTCATTGCATCACTGCCGGAAGTGATTGAAATACCACTAACAAGTATCTTTCGCTTCCCTTCGTTAAAAACAAAGTCATTAAAATCTGTTGAACTCTCCATGTAATTCTGTGACTGTTCCGAACCACCTTCATCATATTTTGCAAGTGCAAATTCACTTGTTCTCTTCTGTGCAATATCATCAACCTGACTTTTTAAAGAGTGCATGGCTTCTTCTACAGAAGCCCCTGTTGCAGCAACTTTATCCTGTGTCATGTCAATGTCATTCCCTGCCATCAGAACATTGACCAAATAATTGTAAACTGTCTTGTCCTTGTCGTCAGATGTTTTGTATTCTGCTGTAAAACTATTGGATTTCCACAGTTGTTTTTGCAATGATGAAATGGTCGGGTATCCAACTGAACAGCTGACAGTCACAGTGCCTGATGAAGAATCACACGCAAAACCAGTGATTGACATCTTATCCAAATACTGCGTTATTGCAGTTTTGCTATAATCCTTAGCTGAGGAAATCATCTGCGATGTGGATGACTCTTCCGACTGTACATATGACCTGAGCTGTTTCTCGGCTTCTTCTGAACTAATAGTATCTGAACCGCACCCTGCCAGAGCAATTGTCATTGCAGCCAGCAGGGTGCAACAAAGTTTATGATTCATCATAATAACATTCCTCTTAATTTTTGTTTTTGTAAGTTTTATCTGAAGTGTATGCAATGAAAGGACACCTTTGTGTCTTTATCTTGTATACCTTTCGGAACTCTGGTTGTCTTTCAAACACAATGAATCTTCCATTAAATTTCATTAAATCCTTTGGTTTCATTGCAATTGCATCAGAATTCAATTCAATCCGGAAACGTATGGTTGAAGTACTGTTCAGAAAAACATCGTCCACTTGTCTGTTCTCTGAATAGTAAGCGTATGTTCCTTTATGAATATTTAACCGTTTCTTTATAGTTGAATGCTCCAAAACAAATGAATTAGAAAACCGCATCCGTGTTAAATGCAGATTACGCTCATAGTAAATCTTCTTATCAACATTACTCTGTGCACCAATCTTTAAATCTGTGCTCAGTGTTGTTGCAGTGTGGCTGGTGCTTATATTACTAACTTCCAGTTTCTTTGTTGGTTCGCTGATGTAATCAACGCGGTAATTAAACATCAGTGTTGGCACCTTAGTGGCGTTCTGCACCTGTGTTTCGTTCTCGAAGGCATAGTAATCGTCAAAACAATTCTCAAGATACACCTTATTCACATTTATCTTGTATTTTGCACCACTAGCACCAGTAACAGTAACCGGTTTATCGGATGCATGTATTGAGGGTCCTTTCCTTGACTTTTTAATCACGGAGTATGCATATTTCACATCATCATATGCATTCCCATCTGAGTCAGAAATCTTTAGGACAAGTCTGCAACCCTTCAGAGACCTCTTAAGCGGCTGCACACCGTACTCAGAGTATACTTCGCTTGTTTTATGGTCAAACACTGCAGTCTCTGCAAAACCGGACCACCCAACAATGCATGGTTTTCCAATCACCTTACCTGACTTACTCACAAGCATTGGCTTTATGTAAAATGTAACCATCTTACCATTGTCAATTTTGTCCAGGTACTGCAGTTTGAAATTGCATGTATAGCTTGTCTTAATACCTGAATCAACAACTTCAGCACTTGTCCAGTCGTAAATGCCAAGTTTCTGCACCTGATTCAGTGTCAATAATGCAACAGTCCTGCCGTTAAGCATTACTGGTGCTGTCTCATGTAGTTTATAATCCATTGCTTCACTTTCACCCATTTGCATTTGAAGATTTGTTTCTTCAAATGTCAAATTTGCTTTTGGTGCCCTGGTACTCTGCTTTTGTGCTGAGCACGCAATTAAGGCGCTGGCACTCATTATCACAAATGCCATGCGCATAGCTCTTTTCATCTGCTTTCCCCCTTTATTTGTGCAATAAATTTATCTGGATTGATTGCATACCGTGTAAGATCTGTCTTCATTCCGAAAATGTCAATAGCACTTGTGTACAAATGCTCTGCAGGCTTTTCCACCCACTCAACATCCTCTTTCAGACACTTCCACAGCGCATCAAGAAATGTATCTCCTGGCTCATATGCAAGCACAAGGCGTGCCGCTATTGGAGAAACAAACGCAAACCTCCATGTTGCATCAATGTCATACAGTCGCACCATTTGGTAAACGTATGTCACCAGCTCAAGGTATGAGTATGACCTATCGAAAAACCCGCTGCTTGCAAAATCAGAAGCAAGTTCAAACACAGGATCTTGCGTGTTCAAAAGCTCGTATTCAATAATTTGACGCGATGGCATAAAATTGAATCTGCCAAAACTCAGCTTCACAACCGGAATACCATCAAGGACTTCAATTCTTGCAAAGAACCTTTCGCCATTTGTTATACTGTGCACAACACTTGCTGCAGTGTGCCACAAGTAAACCGGAAGATTGATGCTGTAAATACCAACCTGTACAGAAAACCATGAGCACTCCTGCGCGCCATCCAGTGAATAAGCCTCCACTGTGGCTTCTGGCATGCCAGAAATCCGCTGCAGTGCAACATCAAGTGGACATGCATTGTACAGCATTTTGTCTATATCGTCATACACCAAATGGTTTATACTGTGCATAAGTGCCGAAGACGCAAGAAATCTGTTTGATACTATCTTGTCCACATCTGTCTCCGTTAGTGCAAGGGAAGTTAAATGGTTCACCCTCATAAACCAATAGATTGCGAACAGATTATCGTTAAAGGTCATCAGTGAAATTTTATCAAGGTCGGTAATTTCACTGACGGTCTGATATCCTAAAAGTTTTACTTCTTCCAGTTTATTCATTTAACACTCTCCTATATTTTTGTTTTATTGAGATATTGGTATTTTACAAGTTCAATGTACAATCATACTTTTATCCCAAACATATCGACAGCTATGCGGCGTAATTCGATATTATCACGGAGTTGCGCTAATGCAGATGTGTATGCATGTCTTATCTGTGAATATGTTAATCCTATCTCCTCAGAAACCTGCCGTTTGCACTTATTCTCCCAGAAAATTTTAAAGATCACATCAAACTGCAGTGCTGAAAGACTTTCACGCAATACTGTGATGATTGCTTGTCTAAGCAGGCAGTTCTCTGCTTCGTACAGATGCTCATCCATGCATGAATATACGCTGTCCGGCATGCCATCACAGTATGAGTCAGACAAAACTCCATAGGAAACAAAACTGTATTCGTTATCCCTATAGGCATTAGCATTCTTTATCCGCATGGGATATTTGAATTCCAGATTATGCATAAAAATCATGTGTTTAAATGTCCGTCTGAAAAAGGCAAGAAACGAAAACACACTTTTAGTGCTGTAAGCATCGACAGCAGTGACTAAAGCATCCCACCCAATCTGCATAAAGTCGTAATAGTCATTACGTGAAATACACTGTTCAACTGCAATGTTATGTATGATTCCGAAATTTGCAGTATAAAACTCACCAAGAAGATTATTTCTTGTTTCATTATCCAGAGTCTCACATTTTACCTTATCTATTATTTCAAGCTTATACAAAAAATCACCTCCAAACAACTATGTTAATTATTTGAAGGTGATTGCTTATTGTACGAAATTAAAAACTAATGAACAGTCATCACCAATACTTAC
>CAYNOE010000290.1:0-3852 GCA_964398745.1 uncultured Lachnobacterium sp. | reverse complement strand
AACAATTCCCATCTTTCTTCCAGCTGTACCACCATACATTCTCTGATTCTGCACATACTGGCTAAAATCAACCATTTTCATTTTTTAATACCTCACATCCACACATCTCCCTGTTTTTCACAGAACATTCCACCTGCGGTAATTTTTTCCTTACTTCACTTTTGGAATAAACTTTCATAACCTGCCCTTTCAGAACTTTAGTTCTTCGCTTTTGTAAATACAATATCCTTCATAAAAATAGCTCGCATCAATTCCTTTCATATAGATTTCCCGGTCTCCGGTTTTACTTGTTAATGCTTCCTTTAAAAGATACTTTATTTCAACATCCTTCACCGGACTGCGTTCCATTGCCAGCAGATAATCCTCTTTGTTCACCCTGCTCCAGTCAACCACCTGACTGATTTCCTTTTTTAGAATCAGGTCCAGCCAGATTCTCATGCTTCTCCCATTGCCTTCACGAAACGGATGCGCCACATTCATCTCCACATATTTTTCGATAATTTCATCAAAACCGGACTGCGGCATCCTGTCTATATTTTCCAGTGCCGCCTGAAGATACATAACCGGTACAAAACGGAAGTTTCCTTTTGCTATATTAACTGAGCGGAGTTCTCCTGCAAACTCGTATATTTCGTCAAAAAGAAACTTATGAATCTGCACGAGTCCCTTATAAGTTCCCACTTCAAACGAACCGGCTGTTCCTTTCTCAAAAAGTTCAACAGCTTTTTTCTTGCTTATTTTTTCTTCACAGCGTGCAAGCTCTGCTGAATCTGTAATTTGCAGCTTATTTGCGAGTGTCATGGCTTTCCTCCGTTCCCGTATCTGGTAATTTTATTATTTATCCAGTAATACCATTTTATCACAGGCGTACCTAATTTACAAAAATTGCAATGTGTATTTCTTCTTTTTCCGGTGAAAAACAGCTATGAAATCTCTTTTATAATGTCCGTCACCAGTGCCTGGAATTTCGGTGCGGCAGCATCCGCCGCCTTTTTGACTTCCTCATGGGACAGCGGATCCCGGGATATTCCGCACGCAGGATTGGAAATGCAGGAAATTCCGATAATTTTCATTCCCATGTGGTTTGCCGCAACAGCCTCACATGCTGTACTCATTCCAACGGCATCCGCCCCCAGAAGACGCGCCATGGCAACCTCCTGGGGGGATTCATATGCAGGTCCCGTAAACTGTAAATAGGTTCCCTGCTTTAAATCAATATCAAGTTCTGCCGCACATTTTTTTGCAATGCGGATATAGTCCCTGTTATAAATTTCACTCATATCAGGGAAACGGACACCAAGCTCTTCAATATTTTCCCCTCTTAAGGGAGACGGTACAAAGCTTGCAATCTGCCCGGTAATCAGCATAAAATCCCCTGCTTTCATACCCTGCTGCACACCGCCTGCCGCATTGGTAAGAAAAAGCGTTTCTGCTCCCAGGAGCTTCATCAGCCGTATGGGAAGCACCACATCGCTCATCGGATAGCCCTCGTAATAATGCACGCGCCCCTGCATGCAGACAAGCGGTACATGCTCCACATATCCGAAAATAAATTTTCCTGCATGGCCGGAAACGGTGGATACCGGAAATCCTTCAATATCATGATAGTCAATCACAGTTTCCACACGGATTTTTTTGGCATAGTCCCCAAGACCGGAACCGAGCACAAGTGCGACCTCTGGTTTGAAATCCGTCTGTTTTTTTACGCTTTCGCAACACTGCATCAGTTTTTTATATACTTCCCCCATACTGTCCCCTCCTTTTTTTACTGTATTTGCCAGAATCTATTATTATTCTAACACTACAGGCAGGGGCTTTCAACGGAAAAAGCGAACCATATTCATTGTTCAGCCAGGCATTAATTAAAACGGCTCATCCACTGGGTTGACGCATCCATGGCAGTGCGGCAGGCATTCGTCTGATCCAGTGCATTCAGCATCACAAAATCATGAATGGTACCCTGCATGCGCAAAGCAGTTACCTCTACGCCTGCACACCGCAGCTTTTCGCCAAAGGCCTCTCCTTCGCTGCGCAGAACATCCGCCTGGCCGTTTATAATCATAGTCTGGGGAAGACACTTCAGATAATCTATACCAGCACGAAGGGGAGATGCGGTTATCTGCTGTCGTTCTTTTACTGAAGTTGTGTACTGCCGCCAGAACCATTTCATTCCTTCCCGGTAAAGATAATAATCCACTGCGAACTTATGGTAACTCGGTGTGTCGAAACAGGCATTCGTTACAGGATAATATAACAGCAGTTTGTGAATATCCGGGCCGTGCCGCATTGCTGACATCAGGACCATGGCAACTGCCATATTTCCGCCAACACTGTCGCCTGCAACTGTAAGTGTAGTACAGTCGCCCATCGAAAAGTAATCCCCTGTGATTTCCTTTATATGGGAAAGGATAAAATAACACTGTTCAATCGCTGTCGGATATTTCGCTTCCGGCGACCGGCTGTATTCAGGAAATACGACCAGGGAATCTGTCCTTGCCGAAAGCTCCCTGACTAATTTTTCGTGTGTATGAAAGCTGCCGAATACCCAGCCTGCGCCGTGAATATAGAAGATAACATTTCTGATTTTTTCACCCCTGGGTAAAATAAAATATACCGGTATGCTGCCCCACATTCCGGTGTTTACGCAGTCCGAAGATATATCGGCGGGATACTTGTATACCGGTGTATCCTGTGCTTCCTCCAGTACTCTTCTGCCCTGCACAGGCGGCAGCTGAAAAATAAACGGCGGCACAGAGCTCTGATTGCAGACGGCTTCTGCAGCGGGTTCCAACGAAACGCATCGTTTCATATGCTTTGCTCCAATTATGCTTTAACTGGTTTTTATTATCATATGCAGGGCTTCTGTTTTTGCGTTTATTCGTCTTTTGTTGAGTCCGCTGACGCTGTGCTGCTTATGTTCCTGCCATACTAAATTCCAGGTTCGCTGTTAGTATCCTAAAATTTTTACCATGATGTATTCGTCTGCATAACTACCGTCATCATATTTAAGGGCACGAAAGTTCTTTCCAGTTTCTTTGAATCCAAATCGTTCATACAAACTCTTTGCCCGATTATTTCCATCAACCACTTCCAGTTCAGCCTGCTCATATCCCATTTTTTCTGCCAGGTAAAAAGCGTAATCCATCATTGCAGAACCAATACCAAGGCTACAATAGGCTTCCTTAAGCGCTATGGCAAAGCCACATCTATGATACACGCGACGTAAGCTGCCTTTTGACACGATTCCACAATTACCTGCAACAACGCCTTCCACCTCTGCCACCATCATTATTTCACGTGGATGATTCCTTTTGCTTTCTAAAAGCTGTTCCTCTGATTCAACGGTGTAAATAATCTCGTCCTCATTTCTAAGAAGAAACGGCGTTTCCGCAGATACAGTTCGAAGGCATTCAATCATATCCGCAGCATCTTTTATTTCAACGGACCGAAGTATGCATGTACGACCATCCCTTAATTTTATTTTCTTCTCTTCAAATATCATTTCTTCTCCTTTTTTTCATAAAATACCAGTGTAAGTTTTTCGTTAATGACTTCTGTTTTACCTGTCTGCCAATACCCCATTTTCTCATACAAATGACAGTTCCCCGGTTCCTGCAAAATTGTATCCAGTTCCCAGTTTCCGTTTCCATGTACTTCTTCACACAGCCGGATTGCTTTCTGCGCAATGCCCTTACCCTGAAATTCCGGCAATACAAATACCGGGGAAATTCTCTTGTTTTTTCCGGCTTCCTTTTTGTCAACAATACGAATGGCTCCAGCTTTTTGCTGCCCGATACAGATAAAATAATAAAATGTAAAATCCTGTTTCAAACGTGCTTCAACCTTTTCCAC
>CAYNOE010000289.1:0-3854 GCA_964398745.1 uncultured Lachnobacterium sp. | reverse complement strand
TAAATCAAACCATGATGGGGAAATTATTGTTGTTGCAAGAAGTGGTGCATCAGCAGGATTTGTATCTTATTGGAATGAACCAATTTTTGTAACGGATGGATTTGGTTTCGAAGCGAAGGAAGATGTTGTTATACCTCGGTTTCTTTATTATCTTATGAAAAATAAAGAGCAGGATTTTAACGCAATGAAGCGGGGAGCTGGTGTTCCTCACGTAAGCGGAGAAAATCTTGAGAGGGTTTGTTTTCCTATTCCATCAATTCAAGAGCAAAAACGTATTGTAGAATTAATTGACCATTTTGATACTATTTGCAATGATATTTCCCAAGGTTTGCCAGCAGAAATTGAATTGTACCAAAAACAGTACGAATACTATAGGGATAAATTACTTTCCTTCAAAGAAAAAACGAACGATTAAGGAGACAGTCATGAGCAGTACATACAATATTGTGCTTTCATCCAGCGAGAGCACCGTTGTAACAGAATATATACCCGAACAGAAGCGTTCCGATGCTTACCAGAGTGAAGCTGCCCTTGAAAAGGAATTTATTCGTATGCTGGAAGAACAGGGTTATGAATATCTGGAAATTCATAACGCTGCTTCCATGGAACAGAATCTGCGCAGACAGTTGGAACGCCTGAATGAATATACTTTTACCCAAAAGGAATGGGATGAATTTTTTAAGAATCAGCTTGCAAACAGTAATGAGGGTATAGTTGACAAGACGAGAACCATTCAGGAAGATGCTGTAAAAAATCTGATAAGGGAGAACGGTGCAACACAGAATATCAGTCTGATTGATAAAAAGAATATTCATAACAATTATTTGCAGGTCATTAACCAGTATGTTGCAGATGAGGGAACGCATGATAACCGTTATGATGTTACCATTCTGGTAAACGGGCTTCCTCTGGTTCATGTGGAATTAAAGCGCAGGGGCATACCGCTGACAGAAGCCTTTAACCAGATTGACCGTTACCAGAGGGAAAGTTTCTGGTCCGGTTCCGGTTTGTATGAATATGTTCAGATTTTTGTTATATCAAATGGAACCCATACAAAATATTATTCCAATACCACCCGTGACAGTGCAATTGAGGAGCAGAAAAGAAACACAAGAAAAAAGAGTAAGAAGACTTCCAACAGTTTCAAATTTACTTCTTTTTGGGCGGATGGTAACAATAAAATAATATCGGATTTAGTGGATTTTACAAAGACATTTTTTGCAAAGCATACAATTTTAAATATCCTGACAAAATACTGTATTTTTACTTCTGAACAGATGCTTCTTGCTATGCGCCCTTATCAGATTGTTGCTACAGAACGGATTATCAACCGTATTGAGGTCGCAAACAATTATAAGAAAATGGGCAGTGTTTCCGGTGGTGGTTATATCTGGCACACAACAGGAAGTGGAAAAACATTAACATCATTTAAAGCAGCAAGAATTGCGGCGACTTTGCCTTATATAGAAAAAGTCATTTTTGTTGTGGACAGAAAAGACCTCGACTACCAGACCATGAAAGAATATGACCGTTTTGAAAAAGGTGCTGCAAATGGAAATAAAAGCACAAAAATTCTCCAGAGACAGTTAGAGAATAGGGATGAAAAAGGGAATTTTCATGAGTACAAAATCATTGTAACAACGATTCAAAAGCTGGGGGAATTTGTTAAAAGAAATAAATCCCATCCCGTTTATCATCAGCATCTCGTTATGATATTTGACGAATGCCATAGGTCACAGTTTGGGGAATTACATTCACAGATTGTAAAGAATTTTAAAAATTATCATATTTTTGGATTTACGGGCACACCGATTTTTGCAGATAATGCAAAGACAGGAGGTAATCCAGAATTAAAAACAACAGAGCAGGCATTTGGTGACAAGTTGCATACATATACGATTGTTGATGCCATTAATGATGAAAATGTACTTCCGTTCCGTATTGATTTTGTAGATACATTGAAACTAAGGGATATAGTTACGGATAAGCCGGTGGAGGCTATCAATAGTAAAGAGGTTTTGGAAAGCCCGCAGCGCGTACTGGAAATTGTTGACTATATCATTGACCATTTTGACCAGAAGACACAAAGAAATGCTTATTATAGTTTGCAAGGGCAGCGGTTAAATGGCTTTAATTCCATTTTTGCGGTCAGTTCCATAGATATGGCGAAGAAATATTATCTTACATTTAAGAAGCGGATGGAGGACAAAAACAAGCATTTAACGATAGCAACAATCTTTTCGTTTGGAGCCAATGAGGAAGAGGGTGCCGCCGGCATTTTGTCAGAAGAAGATTTTGACACGGAGGGACTGGATGTAACTGCAAGAGAATTTTTAGACAGTGCGATTGATGATTATAATAAAACATTTAAAACAAATTTTGATTCATCCGCTAAAGGGTTTCAGGATTATTATAAAGATTTGTCGGACAGGGTAAAGAAAAGGGAAGTTGATCTTTTAATTGTAGTAAATATGTTTCTGACCGGATTTGATGCAACAACTCTTAATACGTTATGGGTGGATAAAAATTTAAGACAACATGGACTGATACAGGCATTTTCCAGAACGAACCGTATTTTAAATACAGTAAAAGCATATGGAAATATTGTTTGTTTCAGGGACTTGCAACAAGAGACAAATGAAGCGATTGCGCTGTTCGGGGATAAAAATGCTGCAGGCACTGTATTGCTGAAATCTTATGAAGATTATTATTATGGGTGTGAGGATAATGGAAAACACCAGAAAGGATATGAGGAGCGAATTGCAGAGCTTTTGCAGAAATATCCGCTGGGAGTAGAAATTCTGGGAGAACAAAAGAAGAAGGATTTTGTTGTTTTATTTGGCAATATTCTCCGGCTGAGGAATATTTTATCTGCTTTTGACAGATTTGAGGGAAACGAGATTTTATCCCCAAGGGATTTTCAGGATTACACGGGAATTTATACGGATATTTATGAGGAACTCAGGACTAGGAAACCTGATGAAGAAAGTATTATTCATGATGTTGTTTTTGAGATGGAACTGGTAAAGCAGGTGGAAGTGAATATTGATTATATTCTGATGCTCGTTGCAAAATACCATGATTCCCATTGTAAAGATAAAGAAATTCTTGTTTCTATTGAAAAAGCAATAAAATCCAGTTTAGAGCTGCGTTCCAAGAAAGAGTTGATAGAACAGTTTCTTGAACGAGTTAATGTGAATACAAATGTAGAATCAGACTGGAAAGAATTTGTGCGTAAACAGAAAGATATTGATTTGAATAAGATTATTTCCACTTGCCGGTTAAAGCCGGAGGAAACCAGAACATTTATTGCAAATTCGTTTCGGGATGGTATCCTTCGTACTACAGGAACGGATTTTGATCAGATATTACCTCCGGTATCACGTTTTGGCGGTGGCAGGGAAAAAATCAAGAATGAAGTGCTGGAAGAATTGAAAAAGTATTTTGACAAATATTTTGGACTGGTGACACCTGACATGACCTTTGCAGTACAGCAGTATCAGGTGAATGAAAATGCAGGTTATGTGATGGTGGCTGAATCGCAGATGCCGCTTGATATTTCTTAATTGACTGGCTGATTTGCGGGTTTTATTAGATGAGGTAGATGTTCATATAGAAAGACAAAATTAAAAAGTATAATTATGTTTAACATTGAGGAGAAAATATGGAAATTATTAGTGTTATATTAGGTTCAGCAGTAATCAGTGCATTTGTCAGTTCTTTATTTAGCTATTTTACAAATAGGAAGAACAATACTTTACGGCATATTACGGAAGAGAGAAAAACATGGCGGGAGAAGATAAGGTAAATTAGTGAAAATTTAGAGAAAGTAAAATTTAAGGATAAAAAAATCA
>CAYNOE010000288.1:0-3856 GCA_964398745.1 uncultured Lachnobacterium sp. | reverse complement strand
ATAAAAAAGAATTGGAGGAAATGAGGGAGGAAAAATATGCTCGTTTTAATTGATACAAATATTATTTTAGATATGCTTGAAAAGCGTGAACCGTTTTATGAATCATCTAATGATGTGTTATCACTCTGTGCGACCAAAAAGATAAAAGGATATATTGCGTTGCACTCCATCTCAAATATATTTTATATTCTCCGGAAAAATTATTCCGCTGAAAACCGTAGGCGTTTACTTCTCGGAATTTTGAAATTTCTCCAAGTTGCAAACGCCAGTCACGAAAATGTACCTGCAATCACTCCGTCGGATTTCTTAGAAAAATACAATCTTTGACAGTAGCAAAAAAAGCGTAACAAAAAATCACTCGGTTTTTTGTTACATTTTATCATTTTTTTTTACCCTTATTTTATTCTTTTATTTTATCCAGTTCATCCAGATTAACACCCAGCGATGTTAAGGTGACCTTTAATTCTATATATCTGTCATGCATTGACTCATAAGTTTCCGGATTCGTTCCTTTTATGGCTTTCATCCAGTTCTGCAGTCGGGAAAACTCTGAAACATAATCTTTTATAATATCTGCTGCACTCGGCATATGACCACCTGCTTTCTTAGTAAACTATACACTCTCTGTTACAGTTTCATAATACCAGATTATGCAAAAGGTGTAAAGACTCTGCCCTTTTTCATTCACCTGCATCCTGTACCATAAAACTGCATAAAAATAAAAATTTATTTTGTTACATTTTCTTATTGCATTTTTGTCCACACCTGTCTATAATAAAGATAATCAATTACTTAATCGTTTTCGTGGCGATAGAACACAAACTTATTTTATAATGTATGGAGGATGCACACATGAAATTTGGCTATTTTGATGATGCAAACAAGGAGTATGTCATTACATCTCCGAAAACACCGCTCCCATGGATTAACTATCTCGGATCTGAAAACTTCTTTTCCCTGATTTCCAACACCTGCGGAGGCTACAGTTTCTACAAGGATGCAAAGCTTCTGCGCCTGACCAGATACCGTTACAACAATGTCCCGTATGACAGTAACGGACACTACTATTACATTAAAGAAGGAGACAGTATCTGGAATCCGGGATGGATGCCATCTAAAACAGACCTTGATTCCTATGAATGCCACCACGGCATGGGCTATACCACATTTAAGAGCAGCAAAAACAATCTGCAGGCAGAACTGACCGCCTTTGTTCCGGTTGGCAGAAACTGCGAAATTAACGAACTGACGCTTACCAACAACGGTAAAGACACCAAAGAATTTTCCGTTTTTTCCTATGTGGAATTCTGTCTGTGGAACGCCATGGACGATATGACGAATTTCCAGCGTAACTTCTCTACCGGTGAGGTGGAAATCCATGGTTCTGCAATCTATCATAAGACAGAATACAGGGAACGCCGGAACCACTATGCGCTTTATACGGTAAATACTCCGGTTGACGGATTTGATACAGACCGTGATTCCTTCCTCGGTGCATACGGCGAAAATTCCGCTCCGGAAGCCGTAATTTCCGGAGAATCAAAAAATTCTGTTGCAAGCGGCTGGGCTCCGGTTGGTTCCCACCACTTAAAGATTTCCCTTGCTCCGGGCGAAACCAAAACCGTTGTGTTTATGCTGGCCTACATAGAAAATCCAGTGGAAGACAAGTGGATTGGAGATCCGAAGGACGGCAATATCAACCGCGCTCCGGCTGAAAAGCTGATGAAAGAATTTGACACAAAAGAAAAGGCTGACGCCGCCCTTGCGGAATTAAAAGCCTACTGGGATAAACTTCTGTCACACTTTACAGTTTCCTCTTCCGAGGAAAAGCTCGACCGCATGGTAAATATCTGGCACCAGTACCAGTGTATGGTAACCTTTAACATGAGCCGTTCCGCTTCTTACTTTGAGTCTGGGATTGGACGCGGCATGGGATTTAGGGATTCCTGCCAGGATCTGCTCGGCTTTGTGCATCTGATTCCGGACCGCGCAAGGGAACGTATTTTAGATATAGCAGCCACACAGTTTGAAGACGGAAGCGCCTACCACCAGTACCAGCCGCTTACCAAGAAAGGCAATTCCGATATCGGAAGCGGTTTCAATGACGACCCGCTCTGGCTGATTGCCGGTACTGCTGCATATATCAAAGAAACCGGGGATTACAGTATCCTCGATGAGATGACGCCTTATGACAGTGATCCGTCAAAGGCTACGGATTTTATGGAGCATTTAAGACGTTCGTTCCATTATACGATTGACCACCTTGGACCGCACAAGCTTCCGCTGATCGGGCGTGCCGACTGGAACGACTGCCTGAACTTAAACTGCTTCTCCACAGAGCCTGGAGAATCCTTCCAGACATTCGGGCCTTCGGAAGGACCTAATGCAGAGTCTGTATTTATCGCAGGTATGTTTGTCCGCTATGGAAAGGATTACGTGCAAATCTGCCGTCACAGGGGACTGGACGATGAAGCCTCTTTTGCAGAAAAAGCAATTGCAGATATGGAAAAAACTGTTCTTGACGCAGGCTGGGACGGTGAATGGTTCTTACGCGCCTATGACAATGACAAAAACAAGGTTGGTTCAAAGGAATGTGAGGAAGGACAGATTTTCATTGAGCCGCAGGGCTTCTGCGTCATGGCAGAAATCGGGCTGAAAGAGGGCAACTGCTTAAAAGCCATGGAATCCGTGGAGAAACATCTGGATACCCAGTACGGTATTGTACTGCTCCAGCCGCCATACCGCAGATACCATGTGGAGCTTGGTGAGATTTCCTCCTATCCGCCCGGATACAAAGAAAATGCAGGTATTTTCTGTCACAACAACCCGTGGATTTCGATTGCGGAAACGGTCGTCGGACGCGGCAGCCGTGCATTGCAGGTATATACCCGCACTTGTCCTGCATATATTGAGGATATCAGTGAAATCCACCGCACGGAACCGTATGTGTATTCACAGATGATTGCCGGAAAAGATGCGAAAAACTTTGGCGAAGCAAAAAACAGCTGGCTGACCGGTACTGCTGCATGGACATTCCTGGATGTGTCCCAGTTTATTCTTGGTATCCGCCCGGACTATGACGGACTGACCGTTGATCCGTGTATTCCAGCATCCATGGACGGCTTTACAGCTAAACGTGATTTCCGGGGCGTCACATACAATATTACAGTCAAAAACCCGAACCATGTGGAAAAAGGGGTTGCTTCCATGACAGTTGACGGAAATGCCGTAAGCGGCAATACAATCCCGCTTCCGGATGGCAAAACATCCGTTAATGTGGAAGTAATTATGGGTTAATTAATTTGCTAATCTTCTTAATTATTTCGTTCCTCTATAAATAAGGCGGCGGACCGTATGGTCCGCCGTCTTTACATATGCTGACACCTTTGGAACATGGGAGAACACAAACTTTGGATTAATCGCTTTAGGATGTGACTTTTATTTTATACCAAGAAACTTTTTACCTCTGATGAATCCTTAAACACATGAGGACAATATAAAATTTTATCCCATACTTCTACTTCCTCGCTGGTTTCCATATTATGTACATATATTGTTACAGATTTCATTCTGTTTATAGCACCAATCAAACTATCATCACCATATGGTGATAATCCAAAAATATCAAGTTCTTCTACGTCTCCAAGCTGTGTATATAACTCTTTTTTGGAATGAGAAAACAAATCATCTGCGTAGTATAAATTATTTGATGGATACACCCCGGTTACATCAATTAACTTTTCTTTCGGAATACTGTCCGGCGCAAAAATAATATTTGATGTATCTATCAATTTGACATCATTAAATTTTCCAATAACATCCATTGCATCTTTATATTTAGAAAAACAGTTTCTTT
>CAYNOE010000287.1:0-3889 GCA_964398745.1 uncultured Lachnobacterium sp. | reverse complement strand
ATCTTTAGGCACTATTCCATAATCTCTATATAATGATAATACTTCCTCTTGTGATTGACCTTTTTCACTTTTCCATCTCAACGAATATTTAACTTGTGAAACTTCCCACTCGGCAGGGATCTCCCCAACCCAAGCAATCCCACTATCCTTCATTTCTCTGTCACCTCTTACTCCTTTGGTAACAGCCTGTGTAATAACAGCTTGTTTTAGTTTTTTGTATTCCTCTATACTTGCACGAGTTTTTTCAAGCACATTATCAAGCTCTGTACAAACATCTTTCAAAAAATTGGCAATACATATTTGTTCTCCTTTTGTTTCTGGTAACACAATAGGAAGATTTGCATATTTATCCGCACTTATGTTTTGAATTGTTGATTGAATAAAAATCCCATTTTTCCAAATATCATACCCTGTTGAACATGTGTAATAATAAACATACTCTGGTACAATTTCTTCATTCAATTGCGCTCTAATTAAATACCCTGCAAAAGCAGCCCTCCCATACTCTGCATAATAAATAAAACTCTTTCCAACTGTAGCCCCGCTTCTAGCAAATAATATATCCCTATCTTCCAATAAATAAGGACTTGTATCTTCTAATTTTATAGACAGTGCACCATCATTTTTTAACTTTCCATCTGCTGCAATATCTGTAATTCTAATATATCTTGGTAAATCATCCGAATATTCTACTCCGCTAGAATTTGCACCATAATCCAAAGGCTTTCTTAATAAATGTTTTAGTCTATAAACCCTATACTCTTTCGGTATCTCCCCAATCCACTCAACCCCGCTATCCTTCATCTCTCTAGCCATACCTATTTCTCCTCCGTAAACAGCTTCTCCAAAGAAGCAGAAATATCAGCCTCCAGAGCATGGATCCGAGCCACAATATCCTCCACCTTTTCTGGTGCCTGATACTCATAGAAATATCTTGTCATAGGTATCTCATAGCCTACCTTCGTCTTTTTCCTATCAATCCATGCATCCTCCGCATGAGGCAACACTTCTCTCTCAAAATATCTGTCAATATCTCGTGTAAGCGGCACGTTCTCTGTATCGCGCAAGTTTGCATCCGCAACAGGCTTTCCTTTTTTCAGAACAATTTCCCCACTCTCATCCCGCTGCGGTCTTTCCACCACAATTTTGTTATATCCAAACTCTACCGTCTCAAATATTTTACTCTCACAATAGATGCCACTCTTATCTCCATACACAGCACAGTTTTCAAAAGAACCATAAGCCTTTACAATCAGTTCCCGGCACTGATCCGTAATATCATTTCGTTTCGTTCCAATGCTCTTTCTCCTTGCCTCATAGCAGTGTGAGGCATCTATAAGCTGCACTTTCCCTTCCCGATATGCTGGTTTATTTTTGGAGCAAATCCAAATGTATGTACTGATACCCGTATTCATGAACATATCCGTAGAAAGCTGCACGATACAATCCAGCCAGTCATTTTCCAAAATATATCTTCTGATTTCCGACGGACCGCTGCCAGCATCCCCTGAAAATAGCGGAGATCCATTTTGTATAATTGCCATTTTCCCATTCGGTGCAAGTTTGGAAAGCCCATTTAACACAAACAACTGTTGTCCGTCACTGATTTTAGGAAGTCCGGGCGCAAATCTGCCCTGTTCTCCTCTTGCAGCTTCTTCTTCCACCCTTTTCTGTTCGCGTTTCCAGTCAATTCCAAAAGGTGGATTGGAAATACAGTAATCAAATGTAAAACCTTCAAACTGATCGTCTGACAAAGTATCTCCGAACCGCATATTGTCCGGATCACCACCACGAATCATCATATCTGCTTTTGCTATCGCATAAGTAGACGGATTAAACTCCTGCCCAAAGCAAGTGACTTCTATATCGCTGTTCAAATCGTGGATTCTCTCTTCCATACAGGAAAGCATCTGAGATGTTCCCATCGTCATATCATAAACTGTCATTCCGCCTGTGTCTAAATTGGCATCCGCAAGCAGCAAATCTGTCATAAGGTAAATAATATCCCTACTGGTAAAATGTGCTCCTGCTTCCTCTCCAAATGACTCTGAAAATCGGCGCACTAAGTCTTCAAAAATATAACCGCAATCCACAGCGCTGATTTTATCTGCGCCTAAATATCCTTTTTCAGAATTAAACTCTTTAATAATAAGATAGAGTGTATTGCTCTCCACCATTCTTTTGATGATATTATCAAAATCAAACTTAGAAAGAACATCCTGCGCATTTGCAGAGAAACCAGCTAAATAGTCTCTAAAATTCATTTCTATATTATCAGGATCAGCCAGAAGTGTTTCAAACGTAAATTTGCTTGTATTATAAAACTGATAGCCGGATGCCCTTGTCAAAAAGCCATCAATGACTGCCAAATGCTTCACTTTTTCGTACTGTGTAAGCACATTATCATGAGTAGGCAGTAAGCAATCATGAAATCTCTTAACCACTGTCATCGGTAAAATAACAAGACCATATTCATGCGGCTTAAACGGTCCCCGAAGCATATCTGCCACATTCCAAATGACAGTCGCTTTTTCTGCTATATTAATTCCAACATCACTGATTTTATCGTTACTCATCCTTATCAGCTTCCTCCTGCGTTCTTTTATAATTTACCAAATCTGCAAAATCACAATCCAGTTTTTCACATATACGCTCCAAAACAGATAAATTCACAGACTCTCCATTTGTCATTTTCGCCATAGTACTGGAACTTAACCCCGTACTTTTACATAAGTCACCCTTTTTCATACCCTTATCGATCAATAACTTCCATAGTCCGTTATAACTGATTGCCATAATATAGTTCCTCTTGCTTTCTACAAATCAGCGTTTCATAATTCATATTAAATCATATCATCATTATACCAAATATGCAATTTGAATATTCAAATACTATAATTAAAAAATCAAATATCTGCTTATTTCAACGTCTCTATCAAAAGATTTAATGATACTGCAATTTCTTCATTTAATTTCTTTTCGCTTTCATTCCTAGCATGAATGTCCGCTATCTCGTGCATGACATCTATAATGATATGTGCATCTTCTTTAGTTGGCTTATCTGCGCTTCCATTATTTAACACCAATTGCACGGATTTTAAGAAAATTATAGTAACCGAATATCGATTCTCATCAACATCAAAATTATCTTTTATAAATTTAATTAAATATTCTGCTGACTTCAGCATTTGTGAAACTGTCAAATTATCTTTTCCATTTGTAGCAAGAACTGTACTCCCCTGCAATTTCCCGTGGGGAACTGTAAATAACTCCTTAATTCCTATTTTTTCCATAAGGTCTTGCGCACTTTTCTGCATCAGACTCCCTCCTTCAAATCATCATAAATATATAATACTCTTTTTCCAATGATAAATCAGCATATCTATGATAAAAAGGTAGCAAGAACCTTTTATTTTGTTCCTGCTACCTTTTGCTCACAAGCAATAAATAATTTCTTCCCTCACGATCTCCTCCGCCCTTGCTCTAATGCTATTCATTCTCCGCACCCAAAGCATCTGATCCTGCGCCTTTAACTGTTCCGTCACTCCCTCCTGTTTTGCCATCTGCTCTATCAACAAATCGAACCTTTCCTCTGCCTGCTCCTGTATCATCAACAAATTCTCTTTCAGTTTGCCTGATAACAATAAACCCGAATAAATACCTCTCCTATGATTCTTCAAGTAAGATTTTCTCATCAATCCGAACTTTCTCAGTTCTCCCTCCGGTTCCGGATCAGGAATCAAGTTCGGTATCAGATAATCTCCACATTTTTCATATGTTATATTCATAGCAATTTCCTCTCTTTCTTATAGACTCATTTCTTGTTTCCGATCAGGCTTTTTTCTTTCCTGATTTTCTTTTTCAAGCCCTAAATAATGACTTATGTTCC
>CAYNOE010000286.1:0-3899 GCA_964398745.1 uncultured Lachnobacterium sp. | reverse complement strand
GGGGATTCTGTAAGCATTAGTGTTGTCGATTTGTCGGACATTGAAAATTATGTTGTGGATAACAATACAATTAGTCTGAATCTGTACAGTAATGATAATCCTGAAAAAATTGTGTTCAGTACAGACCGGGAATTTAATGCTGTCTGTTTCAAACTTCTGAGGTCAAATATTTAGATTCTCAGAACCATATCTCTTCTTTTGATGTAGTTATATCTAAGTAACTACAAAAATAAGAAGAGAGGTAACAAAAATGAGGATTGTAGACAAACGTGAGGAAAGAGACATTAGGTACGATATTCGGCGAATAAAACGGCTTGGCAAGATTGGTGTTGTGTCATATTACAGTCAGTATGCAACAAGGAATGTTATTTTGCTTGTGCTGCTGATTCCATTGCTTTTTATTTCTTTGAAAGCTGTTGCGAGCAGGGTGGAATTTGTGCGGAGTGACTTGCCACTGTCAATGTGTTTTTTCCTACTGATTGTAATTGGTAGTGTTGGTGGCGTGCTGTTTGATGAGCTTGAGCGAATGAATTTCAGACCTTACCTGTGGCGAAAACTGCAGTTTGAAATGCTTCAGCGCAGTTTAATTCAGTGCAATGATTATTATCAAATGGACAGTGTTTTCAGTCAGTATCCGGATGATGTTATGTGTTTTGGTACACGGATATCTTCAAGATTTCTAAACCGTTTAAAAGTTTACTGCATGCAGGAGTCATTTGCAGTGCAGTTTGGCAGTCTTGATGTTGATGCAGTTGATGTAAAGAGACAGACTATTTATTTAAAGGTAGGTGAAAGCAAAACAGTAAAGACAACATTGCGCGTTGTTGATAAAAAAGAAGCAGGCGAGGATGCACTCGTTCTCACAAACAGCGGAGCAGTGCTGTATGAGGCTGTTTAGAAGTAAAAGAAAGGAATTTAAAATGGAGTGCAGGCTATTTGAGTATGGTTCATGTGTGGCAAATTTGCTTGCCGTGTGTGAACTCTATGGGCATTCAAGGGCGAGTCTTGCAGCGTTGTGTGGGGTTTCGACTGAAGAGGTCGAACGCTGGTACAACGGGAGTGCAGATATCCCGGTTAATTTAATGTTAAAGATTGCCAAACTCAATGGCGTGTTTGTTTAGCAGAATGTCTGGGATTAATGTCCTGGTCATCCTTTTTTTTGGTTTGTACTGGAGGGGTGTTGTGTATACGGGTTATCCACATTTTACCAAAAACCAGTACAATGGTGTTGTGGGGGTGAGCGTTTGTGGTAACGGTCTATTTTGAATTAGAAAGAAAGGATGTGGTGCTCACATCACCATATTTTAATAATTCATATACTGATGATTGGCTTGATGACTGGGCAAAAAGAGTAGTGCGTGAAGTCGATAAGTCTGAGCTGATTTCGGCTGAGTTGGTGAAAAGTCCGGTGCTTGGGCCCATAACCATAAGGGATATTAGTCATGGGTCTAAGGCATTAATTATGATGAAGTCTGATAAAACGGTGATAAGCAATGCAAATAGTTGCGGTGATAATTGCGCATCATTGCTTGCAGAGTTGAGCTTGAGTCATGATTTTAGTATCTATCTTGCATATCCAATGGATTTCGGCAATTGCAAATTTGACATGGTCATTGCACGTACAGGTACATTCTGTACCTGTAAAGAGGAATTTGAGAAGGAGTATTTGTTATGGAGACATAACATGACATAATAATTGTAAGCAAGAGAGATGTACAAAACAAATTTTCAATAAGAAGAAAAATAACAATTGTTCGTGGGATCTAAGAGGTGCCGGTTTCGACACAGATGGTCCAACAAAAATAAATATATAAAATAATGCAATTGAGGCATAGTCGATAATACCGACTATGCCTTTTTGTGTTGTGTGCCATCATGGTTAGATTCAGCAACTGAGTTTACTGTTTTAGTATATGAGACAATCGGATAAAGCACAAAAATAAGAAAGCAGGAGGGACAAACAATGATTAAAGAATTACCAACAGATGCACGTGAGTGCAAAGTTAATAATGTATTGATTACACAGGATGCCCGTGTTTTCCGTAAATTAAAGACTGGATATAAGGAATTGGCAGTTCGTTCGGATAAGAGCGGGTATGGCAAATTCTATAATCCGGAAAGTAAAAAGTATTACAGCCTGATACAGGCCTACGCCGAGGCTTATTGTCCTAATGAAGATAATAAGCCTTTTGCCTTTGTTAAGAATGCTGACAAGCCTTTAAGCACAGATAATGTTTTCTGGGCAACAAAGGTTGAATTAGCATCTTTCAACAAGGCTAACGCAAAACGTTGTTGCAAGTTTTGCGGAAAGTTTCTTGAGAAAGACATCTTAGGAAATCTCTGCAACGAGTGTTTTAAGAAGCTTGCAAATGCTAAACCAGACACTGAGGAGATTGCAAGATTCCAGAACAGGATTGTTGCCACAGGATTTGATCCAGAAAGCGATATGTTTTCAGGAAGACAGCGTGATGTTCTTGAGTTGTACTGCAGCGGTGAGTCATTGCCTGATATTGCTAAGGTGCTTGGGTGTGATGTGGAGACCGCCAAGGCTTGTGTGAAATCTGCAGAAGCTGCAAGGACTCTTGAGCGTATTAGTAATGATAATGTGACTGAAATCGGATTTAGGACAATCGCAGATGTTTTACCAGAAGCACAGGTTGCTGAGGAAGAGTCAGTCACTGGAGTGGTTGAGTGGACACCAGTTGTCACAAAAGCCGAGGAAGTTATTAAAGTCATTGAGGAAGCGCCGGTTGTTGCTGAAGTCGAGGAAGCATCAGAAGCATCGGTTGTCACTGAAGTTGAGGAAGTACCAGAGGTAGCAGAAGCTACTGAAGTCATTGAGGAAGCACCAGTTGTCGCTGAAGTCATTGAGGAAGCACCGGTTGTCACTGAAGTCGAAGAAGTATCAGAGGTAGCAGAAGTTACTGAAGCCATTGAGGAAGCACCGGTTGTCGCTGAAGCCGAGGAAGTGACAGAAATCGCGGAAGCCGAGGAAGCACCAGAAGTTACTGAAGAGCTTGTTGTTTTTGCAGATGTTGATGCAGACATCGAAACTCTTAGCAGTGACCATAAAAACGAAGAACCTGAGATTATCACCTCAATCACAGTTGTAATGCATAATGTCAATGATAAAGAAGTTGACAGGGGAACCATTCCGATTGCAAGGAATCCAAGAGTGTTCGGTTCAGTTGAAACAGCAGCTGAGAAAGCTAAGGCATGGGAAGCACCAGAGTTTAGACAGGAGCACGCAGAAGAAACAGTAGAAGAGCGAGTGCAGACAATACCGGTGATAAACTACGAACTACACGATTTAATGCGACTCTATCAGTACTCCGATGTTGATGTGCCTTTTGCAACATACTGCAAAGTATTATGGCTTGCTGCAAGATATGCATGTAATTATTCCGAGAAGTACGTAAAGGCACTTGCTGTGGTGACAATAAGATTTATGCAGAGAAAACAGTATGATTTCAACACGGCGAATCTCAATGACGTACTTTCAATGGGAATGGAGGTGATAAAGAGTCATGGATGGAAGAACACATGCGGCTCTGGGGGCTGCAAGTGCACTGGTAATTACACAGCCTAAACAACCAACAGATTTAGCTATGACAGTGTGTGTTGGTATGTTTGCAGCAATTTTACCAGATATTGACCTGAAAAATTCAAAGGCATCTAATTTGATGAGGAAAGTCATTATTTGGTTTGCTGTGATTATGGTACTTTTGCAGTTACAGTCTTACGTTACTGGTGTTACCATATCACAGAGACTGAATGGTCTGGGTCTTGGTGTGAATTTAGCTGGTACAGCAATATTGATTGCATACTGTGTGTATGGTGCGACACAACCACATCGTGGTTTTACACATTCAGTTGTGGCATTTTTGGTGAGTATGTTC
>CAYNOE010000285.1:0-3917 GCA_964398745.1 uncultured Lachnobacterium sp. | reverse complement strand
CAACGTTTTTGTTCAAAGCTCCATCCGTTCTCTTTTCTTATCTTACGCCATAGGTTTCCTGATTCTGAATGCTGTGCTATGGTTGCTTCTTACCTTAACTTATGTTCCCTTTGGACCGTACCTCCTTTTTCTTATTTTGACAACTTACTTGAGATCTGCTCTGACTATTTCTATTCCTCATTTTATAGTTTTGATTGGTATCTCTTTCTTTTGTTTTTTGATGATATTAATATATCACACAATTCAGCTGTTGTCAACAACTTTTTTGAAAAAATTTATCTTATTTTTGGTTGGCAGTTATCGGTGTCAATTTTGCATTTTATTCTGACAATTTAGACAACAGTCATTACAATAAAACAGAAAAATCCCCCTGATTCCTGACACATCAGAAACCGGGGAATCTTACAATACAATACTCTGTTTTACTTCGCAATTACCTTTGCAAATTTCTTCTTTCCGCGCTTTATTACTTTTCCGTCTCCGGTAAAGTCATCCAGCTTATAGCTTGCCGCAATATCAGTTACTTTTTCACCGTCCACTGAAACACCGCCCTGCTGCACTGCACGTCTTGCATCTGAACGGCTGTCACACAGTCCTGCCCTGACCAGCACCGCCATAATATCCATATCCCTTTGGGCAAAATCTTCGGCGGTTACTTCCACGGCCGGCATATTTGCGGAATCTCCGGCTCCCGAAAACAGTGCATGGGACGCTTCCCTTGCTTTCCCGGCTTCTTCTTCGCCATGCACCAGCTTTGTCAGCTCAAAAGCAAGGATTTCCTTTGCCTCATTAAGCTGCGCCCCTTCCCAGCTATCCATCTTTTCGATTTCCTCCAGCGGAATAAACGTCAGCATCCGGATGCATTTCAATACATCGGCATCCGCAACATTTCTCCAGTACTGGAAAAATTCAAACGGGGACGTTTTCTTTGAATCAAGCCAGACCGCACCGGACTGGGTTTTTCCCATTTTTTTGCCTTCGGAATTTAACAGCAGATTGATAGTCATGGCATACGCATCTTTCCCCAGCTTGCGGCGGATCAGTTCTGTCCCGCCGAGCATGTTACTCCACTGGTCATCCCCGCCAAACTGCATATTGCAGCCATATTTCTGAAACAGTGTGTAGAAATCAAAACTCTGCATAATCATGTAATTAAATTCCAAAAAACTTAAGCCTTTTTCCATGCGCTGTTTGTAGCACTCAGCAGTAAGCATCCGGTTTACGGAAAAATGCGGACCAATATCACGGAGTACCTCAACATAATTCAAATCCATCAGCCAGTCCGCATTATTTACCATAAGAGCCTTGCCCTCGCCAAAATCAATAAAACGGCTCATCTGCTTTTTGAAGCAGTCACAGTTATGCTGAATCGTCTCTGTCGTCATCATCTGACGCATATCGGTACGTCCGCTTGGATCGCCCACCATGGCGGTGCCGCCGCCAATCAGTGCAATTGGTCTGTTTCCAGCCATCTGAAGCCTCTTCATCAGGCACAGTGCCATGAAATGCCCTACATGCAGGCTGTCTGCCGTCGGGTCAAAACCAATGTAAAAGGTTGCCTTTCCGTTATTAATTAATTCCCTGATTTCTTCCTCGTCTGTTACCTGGGCAATTAAGCCGCGGGCAACTAATTCATCATATAATGTCATTTTTCTCCTCCTTCTGACTGATAAAACAAAGCTGACAAGCCCGCATCAGCTGCAACTTCCTCTGCATGGGGCTTTGCATAAAAAATCCCCCGTCCTGAATAAGGACGAGGGGGGATATCCCGTGTTACCACCTTAATTCACAAACCGCTCACACGGCCTGCCTCAGTAAGTTGCCTGCAAACGCAGCCTGCATCTATTATACCTTAAAGAATAAAAACATGTTAATTTACAGAAAACTCCAGCCTCTATAACGTGCGCCACTCCGTTGCCACCTACTTGACAAAGTCGTTCAGAACAAAACTCCGGGATGTAATTCCCCACGGTACAGCATATCCGTTTTAATCTGCTTCCCATGCACCTCTCATCAACCGGTTACTTTCTGTCTGTTCCACAAACTGGTACTGATTCCCTTCATAGTCTTTAACTCTTTTAAATTAAAGTTATTATAAACATCCGGTCACAGGTTTGTCAATAAGTTGCCACTAAAAATTTATATAAAAACCTATATGCCGATTCTCATAAACTCATTATAAATCATATCCGGATCATCCGGATCTTCTGCTGAATCAATCGCTGCATAAATGCGCTGTACCTGCCCAAGATCACTTTCAAGCTGTTTAAACTGTACCCCTTGTCAAGGACATTTTTTTTTAATTTGTTATCGGGAATTTATGTTCTGTTTCGTTTTCATTAACAATTCCTTTTAAAGGGTATATTCCTGTTGTTATATACCCATAGTACTCGTCTGGTGACAGTTTTGCCAGCTGCCATTGATAACGCTCGCTATTGTAATAATCCATCCAGTCATCAATTATTGCTTTTACTTCTCTGTACTTTGTACATTCGCTTATTTCAATTTCATCTTTCATATGGCCAAAAAAGCTTTCCTGCAGCGCATTATCCCAACAATTGCCTTTCCTGGACATAGACTGCCTTAATTCTTTATCATGAACTAACTGGATAAATCTGATGCTTGTGTAGTGGCACCCCTGGTCCGAATGGATTAACGTTTCTTTTGTCAACTCAATCCCATGATCCTTTACCAGTTTCTCCACCGTCTCCAGTACAAAATCCACTTCTAAAGAATCACTTAATACATACGACAGTATCTGCTTTGTATATGCGTCCAGGACTGTTGAAAGATACGCAAACATCCCATTATACGGAAGATAGGTGATATCGGTTAACTTGACACAACCTCCTTGTGGGTTCTTGCCTTTTCCACCGCGTGTTCCAGTTCTTCGGTAAACGGATCCCCTGCACGGCTGTCCCTGATATAATCCAAAAAGTGTATTACATTCTCCGGCAAACCAGTTCTGTCTCCATACGGGTTTACAAAGACCTTCCTGGTACCGTCTCCCAGCAAAAGCTCCGGCATTGCCTCGCATCTGTTTTCAAAAACATAAAAAGGCAGTCCCTTTCCAAAATAATCAAATGTGCAGATAAACACAACCACCGATTCCGGCAACTGGTCATAATCATCACCCTTCTCAATCAGATTCAGATCAATAACTCCCTGATAATACCGCAGTCTGCGCGGAAGATTCTTTTTTGCTGTTATCTGCATCTCCAGATCATATACCGTCCCCGCATCATCATCCAGATACACGTCCAGCCAGATGCTTTTCGCATCTGCCGTTATGTCCATAACGTGTTCCGCTGCATGGATATTTACTTCCCGGATCGCTTTCCCCAGAATCAGTTCCAGCATATGCCTGCACAACTCCGGATTGTTGACAACCACCTTGCAGAACATAAAATTGTCCTTAAATACAAGTTTCCTGTACTCTTTTGCCATAATTTTTCCTCCCCACGGGCAGGGACTAAAAATTACAGTAAATATACATGACTGCTGCTCAATACAGTCAAACTGCCTGTCACCTCAAATCCCTGCTCTTAAATTGTAATAAAGATATTAAAAGCATGAATTTTCGTGAATTAAAACTGATATGTCTCCGATATGTTCCAACGTGCAGTCAGTAACCATGTCTGATCTGAAAATATGCTTTGAGTAGATGATACCATCTTAATCTTAAAAACGCAAGAAAAATTTTTAGGCACAACGCATTTTACTGGCATTTATGAAAAGTCAGCTCCCATTCTGCTTCTTTAAATCCGACAAGAACAGTGTCTTCTGTCACCAGAATCGGACGTTTCACCAGCATGCCGTCTGTTGCCAGAAGTGCAATCGTTTCCTGCTCACTCATTTGTGGCAGTTTGTCCTTAAGTCACATTTCCCGGTACAGCATACCGCTGGTATTAAAAATC
>CAYNOE010000284.1:0-3927 GCA_964398745.1 uncultured Lachnobacterium sp. | reverse complement strand
ATGCACATTACTTGCTTATCGAAATTATATTGTATAAATGTGGGTCAAGTTAAGACCTTAGTGGCGGGGTTGTGAGTAAGTAAAGCCAGTCCTGATACACTGTACCTTGAAAATTTAACACTCAGAATTGACCCACCCAATCAGGCAAAGTATAATCCTTTCCGTGTGCAATCTAACACGGAGAGGAGGCGAAAGAAGGTGTACAGATTGCAAGATTGGGCAGCTGTCCAAAGGGTCTATAAACAGACCAGGTCAAAGCGTGAAACCGCCAGAATCCTCGGCATTTCACGCAACACAGTCAAGAAACTGTTAGAACTGGATAAGGAGCCGGAATACAGCCGGACGATATACAGTTCCTGCCTTGATGGGTATAAGGAGCTGATTATCGAATGGCGGTGCAGCCCCTATGAATTCAATGGCACCCGTATCTTCAGGGAATTGAAAAAGAAAGGGTACACAGGGAGTATCGGCCCCATCTACCGGTTCCTGCAAAGGGTGGACGAAGATGTCGGGAAAATCAGTCCGAAAGCTACCGTGCGTATTGAAACACCACCCGGAGACCAGGCACAGTTTGACTGGTCGGAGTATTCCATGGTGATAGGAAACAGGGAACGGACGGTGTATTGCTTCGCAATGATACTGGCTGCATCCAGAAAGAAAGCGGTTTGTTTTTCGTTAAAGGATGATGCGGCGGCTATCTATGAAGCAATTCAGGAATTGTTCAGTGATCTGGGCGGGGTGACGCTGGAACTGTTGACCGACAATCCGAAATCCCTGGTGATCGAGAATAATCCGAAAAGTGAGGATGAAGTCCGGTATCACCCGCAGGCACTGATGCTGGCAAAGCATCTGGGAACGGAATTGAATGCATGCCCCTGCTACTGGCCCCGTAAAAAAGGGAAGATCGAATCCCCG
Organism: uncultured Lachnobacterium sp.; assembly: GCA_964398745.1. Classification (GTDB taxonomy): domain Bacteria; phylum Bacillota; class Clostridia; order Lachnospirales; family Lachnospiraceae; genus Roseburia. The sequence continues at coordinate 3,012 of CAYNOE010000284.1, read as the reverse complement.
TTTCATTATCTGGAGGAACAGTTCATAAAAGGGAATACATTTGCGACAATGGAGGAACTGAACCGGCGTGGCAAAGAGTTTGTAAACAAATGGTGTGACGAGGTGCATGGGACCACAAAGCGGATCCCCAACCAGCACTACGTGCAGGAAGAAAAAAATACACTGCTTCCCCTTCCTGGGACCAGATACCGGCAGGCAAAACTGCAAAAGCGCATCATTAGTCCTGACAGTTTTATCAGCATTGGCGGGAGCAAATACAGTGTCCCGGTGAAATATGTGGGCAAAACACTGCTGTTCCGCATCATTTATGGTTTCCGTGTTGAACTGTATGACAGAAGGGAGAATCCTGTGATGACGCTGGAGGTTTCTGATAAGAAGCATGGCGTGCAGGTTGATGAATCGCATTATGCGGCAATCGCAGCGCCGGTCAGTACTTCCATCCCCCAGATCCGAAGGGACTTCACGGAGCGTTTTTCCAACGGAAAACGTTATCTGGAAGCAGCCGGCAGAAAGTTTGACCAGCCCACGCACTATGCCAGAAAGATCATGCTGCTGGCCGATATCTATGATGATCTTACGCTTGACAGGTTTATCGGTTACTGTATCGACCGGGACAAGATGGATATCGCATCTTTCAAGGGAATCCTGCGGGAGTACAATGCCGGGGCCCTGGAACTGCCCGGACTTGGGACATCTCCCCCGGACGCCGGTACAGGCATGTTTTACCATGAAGATGACCCGGCGCTGACACGTGACTGCAGTTATTATGAGGAAAATACAAGGGCGGAGGTGCGCAGATGAAGCGGCGGACATATCACACGGATGCAGAATACATTGATGCCATGATGAAACAGTTCAAACTGGTAGACATGCGGGAACAGTACCGCGATCTGATTATGGAAGCAGAATCCTCTTCCATGGGATACGAGGCCTTCCTTGTACGTCTTCTGGAGGCTGAGGAAGCAGGCAAGCGTGGCCGCCGCACAGAAAAACTCTGCAAAGAAGCCTGCTTTGAGACCCATAAGCGCCTTGATGACATTGATTACAGCTTTAACCAGTCTCTGGATAAGGACAAGATCACAGAACTGGGCAGGCTGGACTTTATTGCTGCCAGTGAGAACGTGATCATTATAGGCCCGCCGGGAGTAGGCAAGAGCATGATCGCAACAGGCATCGGGCTCAATGCGGTCCGTGCAGGCTACCGGGTTCTTTTTGTCAATGCAAAGGATCTGGCAGACCGGCTGTATGAAAAAATGCAGGAAGGAACGCTGCGGGAAGTGCTGGATGACCTGAATAAGGTTCCCCTGTTGATCGTAGACGAACTTTCCTATATAAAAATGGACAGAGAAAGAGAGAGCCTTTTCTTCCAGGTAATCCGCCAGCGGTACGAAAAGAACTCCCTCATTATCACGACCAACCTGCCAATGGGCAGATGGGACGAGCTGTTCACCGGCAGGCTTGCAGCCACGGCGATCCTGGACCGTCTGGTGCACCACTGCCATATCCTGAGTATAACGGGTGACAGCTACCGTGTCAAAGGGCCAAAACAGAGTGTTAAATGAAAGGAATCGGTAAAATGAAGATAAGCAAAGAAAAAAGACGGTTTCTCAAGCAGGAACTGAAGGAATACGAAAAAACCATACCCATGACAGAAGAAGAAAGGACAGCCCTGCATGAATGGGTAGCTGCAGGTAACAGTGTACATGAAAACGGGGCCATGGCTTCTTATGAAGGCGGCAGACCGATGGATTTCCTGGATGTATATCGCGAGGAGGAAGAGATCCGGCGCGCACTCGCTTCCATGAGCTATGAGGAAGGGAGCAAATATCTTCTTGAGGAATACGGGATTGACCGCAACGGGGTAATGACACCGAAACCGCCTACTTATAAAGAATTAAAGAAAAAGGCGAACCGGCTTTACAGGACCTGTTTTCTGTATTGGGAGTTCCTGGTAGCCAATGATCTGCGTGAAGAAGCATACGAATATGTACGCGAACATATTGATGAGGAGTGGCCTTTTGATTCGTTTGAGTGGGATATCGCGCAGCAGGAGGCACGTCATGAGTAAGACAATCATTGGGGAAGGAGAGTTTCCGGAAATCATTGAACAATACAATTCCGGAGGAAAAACAGCAGCATATGACTATCTGAGGAGCCGGTATGGAATCAAGCATCCATACTTTGTGATAAAACGGATCAAGGAATGTGGAAAATATTCATACAATGTCGATACGGATCAGTTTTCCGTAACCGGCACAAGTGCGGCAGACAGCGTTTTCATGGATCTTGATGAATTATGCGCCACAACGGTACCTGCCATGGCATGCCGGACTGCTCCGGTTACAGACACCCGGTCTACGGCAATGGAAAAGCTGGTTCATGAGCTGGTCAGTGACCGTTTGCTGACGCTGAGCCGCTACATTACCCTGGATTCGTCAACAAGGACAATCCTGATCGATCAGACATCATTGTCGGCAGATGGATATCAGGTGATAACGCATTAACAGGGTGGGTCAATTCACAGTGTAAAAAACAGGATTGACAGATAGAATTGACCCGCCTTAGCAATCCGCTTTGTCGGGAACTAGGGTGGGTCAATTTTAAACGAAAAAGTGGGTCAATTTTACTTGACAATCAACACTTCAGGAATGGGCGCCCAGATCAGGGAATGTCAGAGCCGCCTGGTCCCATGCCAGGCGGAGATTTGACGAAGCGGTCAAAGCTTTGCCGAAAGCAATGCGGAAAGACAGCCGTGCGTATCTTGCGCTGACAATGATACAGGCCATCTACCGGGAGGAAAAGCTGCTAAGGGATCTTCCGGCAGAAGAACGTAAAACCCGCCGCCAGTTCAGCGTCCGTCCACTGGTGGAGGCCTATTTTACGTGGGCAAGGGAAACTATCCTGAAAGTCCCACAGAAAAGTAAGACATGGGAGGGGTTGAATTACTCTATATTGCGGAAACAGCGAAAGCGAACAACTTGAAACCGTATGATTATTTTGAATACCTGCTTA
>CAYNOE010000283.1:0-3931 GCA_964398745.1 uncultured Lachnobacterium sp. | reverse complement strand
GCTTTCGTCAGACGGTTCTCTTTGTCATAGGTGTAGGATGCTGTCCGGCCCCCGCTTTTTTTCGTGAGGTTTCCGTTTGCGTCATACTCATATGTGACACTTCCCTCCGGGCCGCGCTCCGTAATGAGCTGGTTAAGGGCGTTGTAGGTGTACTCCGTGGTTCCCTCTGTTACCTGTACATCATCCAGCCCTGTGTCCGCCAGCTTTGTAATGTCGCCATTTACGGAGACCTTCTTTTCCGTCCGGTTGCTGTTTTTGTCGTAACTGTATTCCTGTGTCAGCCTGTTTCCGTCTTTTGCGGCGGTTTCCTTTACAAGGCGGTTCAGCCTGTCGTATTTGTAGGTAATCTCCGTTGTTTCCCCGCCGGAAACCTCCGTCACGGAAAGCCGCTCGCCCGCCTTTCCGGTGCCGTAGCTGTATTTTGCAAGCTGTTTCCCGCTTCCGTTTACGGTGCATTCCTCTTTCAGTCTCTGGCAGGCATCGTAGGTGTAGGTCACCACGTCCCCGTTCGGGTATCGGACCGCACTGCGGTTTCCGTCTGCATCGTATTCGTAGGACGTCTTCCCGTGTCCGCTGTCAAGGATCTTTAACTTTCCGGCTTCATACTTGGCAATAGTAATAATAAACCATTACAATTTCCTCAATATCAACAACTGTTCTTTAATTGTTCTATATATCGTTGTATTGTGCTTTGTTTATCAATGAGTAAATTATTTTTTTTAATATACTCCCCAACAGCAATCAAACACCGGGACAACCCATCATAGAAATCATTAATTTCTATTTGATATTCCCCAATTTCTTCCAAAGTAAGCTTTATATATTTTTTTTCTTGGACAAAATTTATTTCATATGGTCCATCAAAAAAGCACAACACTCCCCTTCTGTTATTTAATAAATTATGTGACCAAGACATTAATAGCCTCACCACAAAATCATTCCAATGTTCAGATGGATAAAATTTGCCTGCAACCTCAAGATAGAAATTTCCGTATACAATCTCCTTACCTGACAAACTATCATACCGAGATGACAAACTACCCTGTTCAATAACCAGATTCACACTATATCCTTTCCTTTTTTCCATATACCGGATATGCTGTTTCTATTATATCCTGAACAACATTATACCACATTTCAATTACCTGCTTACCACTTCTTCCCTGCAATCTATATCTTTTATCCACTCCATCAAATTGTGGACCTGATACTTTCTTGGCATTTTTTATTGCATCCTCTATTCTTTTTCGAATTTGTTTTTCTGATAAATCACTACTAAACAAGTCCTTTTGCCCACTTTGGATTGCCCTATTGCCATCAGCCCTATGTCCACTCATTACTTCTTCCATATTAATCTCTGTTTTTGAGTCTGGCATTCCACACGCATTATGCACCAGCACCCCGTCTGCTGACACATAGTAGGTATGTCTGTCTTCAATCTCAAGGTTGTAAACCTTTACCGGCTCATCCAGTGTCTCCGTTTCAACACTGGCAACTGTCTCTGTCTTCCCGTCCTGCGTGCGCAGCACGTCCCCTTCTTCCAGTTCGGAGGCCACGCACCAGCCTTTCCCTTCCGTGTAGAACGGGTGGTTCTCAGTGGTGTTGATTACTGTGCCGGTCTCGGTTGTCACATGGACAAGCTGGTCTGTTTCAGTCACCGATACGGAGAGGACTTTTTTCAGTTCCTTCTCACCCGTCTCGGTGTTTTCCGACCAGGCGTAATCGCCTGCATGTATTTATTTTTTCTGGTTAAACAAATAATCTTTTATGCCTTTTTCAACAAGGGTCTTCCATGATCTTAAACTGAACAAGCGAAACTCCTTGTTTTCCTCCATTTCGTCATCCGGATGCCGGAACCCTTCATATGTGCCTAAAAACTCAAGGTTCTTCGGAATATACCTATTTGATAGGTCCGTCACTGTATAACAGTATCTTTTTTTCTGTGTCTTATGATCCCTTATTGAACAGCACATGTCTGTTTTGTCCAGCTTTCGCAAATCCGTGACCTTCTCCCTCGACAGCATCAGGTACACGTTTGGACAATGGTCCCGCACATTCCTCACCTTAAATTCCCCTTTATAAATTTCCAGGACATAGATTACCATGTACAACCCACGGAATTCCTTATATTTTTCAGGAACATCAGTTATTTCAAACGTATATACCCCTTTTTCTTTCAGCGGAGTAATGTATGGTTTATGCGGTCTCACTTTTTTTCTTTCCGGCATCGGACTGTTCAGCTCATCCTTCAGTCTGTCCAGAATCTTGTTTCTCTCTTTCCTGAGCTTTTCGGATTCCCAGCGGTCAGATGTTTTTTCCTCCTCCAGCATTTCCAATGCCTTTATTTTCACTTCTTCTGTTAATCTTCCCTTCTTCCACAGCGTATCTGCCAGACCAAGGAAAAAATCATACTTACAGTCTGTATCCCCCATTTCGTCCCAATATTCCTCCATGATTTCCTGCAGGGCCTCCTCGTCAGTTTTTCCTGCCTTTAATTTATCCATATAATCATCTCTTACGTCTGCACTTAAATCATTCTGGTACAGACCGGTTCCCCATGCTCCCATTTGCTTCACCTACATAACTGAACGTATGCTTTTCCTTTCCTATAAATCCAGCATATACCAAGGCACCACCACTCTCCTATACAAGACAGTTCAGCCTGACAAGCCAGTTCTTTCCTGCAGCCATTCTGTCTGTTCATCTTCCCTAAGTGCAAAAGTATGTATCAGTAATAAACATTGGGCAACAAGTAAATTTTCCCACTCCATGTTTGTCTCCTTCACCTATTACAGCTCATTTCTAAAAAACGAAGCATGCTGATTTATAGTTTGGTAAATACGATACCAACATTGCCAGCCCATATTTACCAAACTATTATATTATTACCAATCTTTTCCTCAGTAATAGTTATCCAGAACGGTCTTTCCGTCTTTATATGGCAGGCTGCATCTTAACAAGCTGCTTGGTGTGCTATATCACAAATTAAAAATCATATGGATCTGCAGCCTCAAAATCCTCCTCACTTAAGGTATTTCGTTCTTTAAGCATTCCCATAAAATAATTAATCGTATCCTCCAATGCCTCTGAAACAGAATTTCCATATCCTATTCCACCACATGGAGAGCCATCCGAATCTTTGAGCATCAAATTTGTAACCCCTGTAAATTTTCCACTCTGTGACTCGTAAATTTTAACTTTGAAATTAAGCCACGGTGTATACTTCATCTCTGAAACAGAAAATTCAGCAACACACTTCTCTATTTCAACAACGCCTTCTATCTTTGTTTTTTTCCAGTCAGTCATTATTATACCTTTCCAAAAGATATTACACTTTTATCCGGTGCCAAATCAATATATTTACCATTTTTGATATATCGTATAACACCATCCACAAAGCCATCAACTTCATGTTTTTTTGCACCCTTCAAATTTCTCATAAAGTTTTCTGCCTTACGAATATATTGTTCTATACTGTCAGCTCCCACCTCATTTCCATGTTCTTTATAATGATACTCTAATGATTCTTCCGGTGTATCGAAACTTCCCTTGTTCCATTCACACGCATTATGCACCAGCACCCCATCCACTGACACATAGTAGGTATGGCTGTCCTCAATCTCAAGGTTGTAAACTTTAACCGGCTCATCCAGTGTCTCCGTTTCAACGCTGGCAACTGTCTCTGTCTTCCCGTCCTGCGTGCGGAGTACGTCCCCTTCTTCCAGTTCGGAGGCCACGCACCAGCCTTTCCCTTCCGTGTAGAACGGGTGGTTCTCAGTGGTGTTGATTACTGTGCCGGTCTCGGTTGTCACATGGACAAGCTGGTCTGTTTCAGTCACCGATACGGCGAGGACTTTTTTCAGTTCCTTCTCACCTGTCTCGGTGTTTTCCGACCAGACGTAATCGCCTGCCTGTATATCTTCAATCGGGC
>CAYNOE010000282.1:0-3933 GCA_964398745.1 uncultured Lachnobacterium sp. | reverse complement strand
TAATAAAAAATGATAAATTGGAAAAATCTGCTACAGAAAATAGACTGTAAACAAAGAGCATATTTGCAGTAAATTATCTGTCAAAAATACCTTAAAACCAGCATTCAGGAAAGGTACACATGAAAAATACATTATATACTCCGGCAACCTCAACCCCGTTTTTGCATAATAAAAATTATATGGAAAGATATCCCCAAACCCCGGAGCTTGCAAAGTATATCCGTTGTTTCTGGGGAACAAAAAGCCTTTATGAAAAACAGGAAATGTCTGACATGGCGCAGCTTGTGATACCGGACACCTGTGTGGATATTATTTATGAGATAGACCATACAGAAAATACAGTTACCAGCAATTTCTGCGGAATTAATGATTCCAGTTTTTTTTGTATCCGGCCATACAAAAAGCGATCATGCCGTCTCCCGGTTTGCTATCCGCTTTTATGCGTGGACGGCATATGCATTTTCGGAAGATTCTTTAAAAGATACAGTAAACGGCTGGTTTGATGCGGCGTCAAGATTTTTCTGGCTGGATAAAGAACTTAGCCAGCTTGTGTTTGAAAAAAATACGCTGACCGGGCGAAGCTGTGCGGCAGAGAAACTGTTTCTGGAACGGATAAAACAAACGAGGGAAAATGCTACAGTGAACCATGCAGTAAAACAGATGATCTTGGCAAATGGTTCCATGGATGCAGCAGAACTGGCAAAAGAATGTTTTATAAGTACAAGACAGATGGAACGACTGTTTAACGAATATATCGGCATGACTCCGAAAAAGCTGTGTAACCTTGTCCGTTACCAGTTTTTATGGAATGATATTTTAAGAAATCCTGATTTTAATATTCAGGATGCAGTATATAAATACGGGTATGCCGACCAATCGCATTTAATGCGGGAATTTAAGCGTTACCATACCATGGATATAAAGTCTGCCAGACAGTATGCGGCCCGGTTTAATTACTGACAGTTAAAAAATATAAAATAAAGTTAATAAGCTTTCAATACCTTTCAGGACAGGGAAACATATTCTTATATGGAGTGCCATGACGGATGGAAGAAACTGGTTGGATAAAACATGTCGGAAATATCCAATACATCCGCCTTCTTTTCTGGTAACATATACACACCACAAATGAAAGGAAGGAATCTGCCATGAGCGAAAACAAAAAAACGGATATCAGCGTCTGTGGAACAGACTGCAGTGCATGTTACTGTTACGGGAAAATGTGTAATGGATGCAATGCATGCGCCGGAAAAGTGTTTCATGCGCCGGAGGGAAAGGCATGCGCTATTTATGAGTGTACCGTAAACAGGATGGGATATAAAAACTGTGGGGCATGCAGTAAAGCGCCATGTGAAATCTGGATGAAAACAAGGGATCCGAAATATTCAGATGAGGAATTTGACGAGAATGTCAGAATGCGCATGGCTGCATTAAAAAAAGGGGACAACTGAAAAAAGAAACGCAAAAAGAGGATTTCAAAGACGGAAATCCTCTTTTAATAATCTCAAAAATAAATGGTTTACTGCGTTTCCACACGCCTGGTAATAAAATCCTCCACCTCATCCTTTGGTATTTTCAGTGCAATGGATAATTCACCATACAGATTATCCTCTGCCTGACGCAGATACCTGGCGTCGCTGCTGGTGATTTTTTTCCCTTCTGCCTGTCTGGTTTTTCCGCGCAGATAAAGCGTTTTAATAATCCGGATCCATTCTTCACAGCTGCAGGCGCGCATGGCCTTTTTGTATGTTTCTTCGCGCTGTTTTTCATTCGGAATCTGTAACGTATCTATTTCCTTTACCTTGCCAATCAGTTCGTCCGCTTCCTTTGCAGTTACAATTTTACGCATCAGGACCTTTTCATTGCCGACAGGGGTAAATACCCTGCGTCCTCTGTCGTAAACTGGTTCCAGCTCATAATAGAGCCTGTCTGCTTTTGTACCGGGAGGGGCCATTTTTTTAATCTCCGCGACCTGGCATACACCTGTGCTGCCGTAAAAAATATATTCTCCTACTTCAAACATAAATCACCTCCAATTTCTGGCAACTAAAAGAATTATAACATGTATTTCTTCTAATTGTAAGTGAAAATATGAAAATCCAGAAAATTTTGTGAATATTACATTAACGTTAAAGGTTAGTTTTTATGCAGAATTCATATAAAAATATTCATTGCTTTTCATACGGCAGCCAGATGATATAGGTTTTTCTTGTTTTCTATGCATCTGCTGATGGCTGCTGTTTCCCGAATGATCAGAAAAGAAAGGAGAAGAAGTCACCGGAGAATAGAAACAATCTCTGGTGACTCGTTTTTATTTCTGGATACCATGGAAAATTTTTTGTGGAAAATTCTGGGTATATGTGTTATAATTTTATCGTACTTTTTTCCTATAAACGTGAATAAATTACAGCAGATTCAGAAAAACTATACATGTAAAGGTTTAAGATAGTGAATGAAAAAGCACGGCGGAAGAAATATGATGAATACGAGAGAAAATTTTCGGAGCAACACACAAAAAATTATCGAGGAGGATGAGAGCATACAGTGGATGGAACTGGATGTCTCCCAGCCGGAAGAAAAAAAACGCAAGCACCACAACCGGAGAAAAAAATTTGAGAAGCGGTGCATTCGTTTTGGTGTCGTACTGTGTATTCTGGTTAGTATATATTTGACCGTTGTATACTCGCATATTCCGTTTATAGAGAAATGGCGTACCATTTATATTGAAACAGCGATGACAACCAACAGCCACCAGTGGCTGGCCACTTTTTTCTTTCCCCAAAGCGTCATTGATGAGGTCATGGCAAATTACCGGAAAAATCTGGACTCGCAGAAGGATCTTGCGAGTACATGGGATATGGAAAAAGAGACGGAAACAGAGGAAATTGACAAATCAAAGTCCTTTTTTGAAAAATACTGGGAGCTGGACAGCAAATCCTTTCATGAATATATAAAGACGCATCCCGAAATCGAACAGCAGGGATATGATTCCATTTATATAGAAGATATGGAAAATTCCCTTGAACTAAAAACTGTGCGCGGGGATGACCTGCTTGTGCTGGATACCGCAAATAACCTGATGCTTGTCGGTGTCAGCAAGGACGCATATAAAGGCAAACTTGCAATCATCAAGGCTCCGGAACAGGTTGAACTGATGAAGTCTGACAGTTTCGGTTCCCGGGGGCAGGAAGCGGAAAGCTACGGACTAAAAGAAGACGTCCTTCTCGTCATCAATGCAAGCGGTTTTAAGGATGTGGGCGGACACGGCTCCGGCGGGGAGGTAAAGGGCTCGGTCATCATAGACGGAACCGAATATTCCCGTCATAGTAATGATTCCACATGGAAATTCTGTGGTATGACAAAAGAAAACAAAATGTATGTCAGAAATTATCCATATGACTCGGTAAAGGATTACCGCTGGGGCATGGAATTTTTACCGGCTCTTATTGTGGACGGGGAAAGCGTGGTGGACGGTTCATTTGGCATGGGGATACAGCCGCGTACCGCGGTCGGACAGACACAGGACGGCGATATGCTCCTTTTAATCATTGACGGAAGACAGGTCGGTTACAGTCTCGGATGCACGGTGGAAGAGTGCAAAAACATTCTGATGGACTATAAGGCATACCAGGCAATGAATATGGACGGGGGCAGTTCCTCCGTGATGTGGTATAACGGAAACTACATCACAAAATCTTCCAGCGTATCGGGCAGGGGAAGATTTATGCCGGATGCGTTTGTGGTAAAAAAAGCAGACAGCAAAAAAACTTAAAAAATGTATTGATTTTTTTATGAAAAAGGTATAATCTATTAAAAGATATGAAGGTAACCACTTTCTGCTATTAAAAATTATATTAAAAAGCTCCTGAAGCAGTGGCACTTGAGTTTTTTCATGTATGACATATCCGAAAGAGGTTGTGACATTTCCATTTT
>CAYNOE010000281.1:0-3960 GCA_964398745.1 uncultured Lachnobacterium sp. | reverse complement strand
TGGAAGTTCAGGAATCAGAAGAAAAGGAATGCAGTTTTGCAGAACTGATAGATCCGGAAGAATCTGAAAGAATGTGGATGGGAGATCTGGCATCAACACCGTACAGCTATAGGATTAACAAGGGTTATAATGCAAAGGAAAACAGCATTTCCCTTGTACCTGGAATGCGTGCGCGGTTGTCGAACGGGTATCAGCTTGTCATTGAAAGCGGTATGGTAAGATCTTATGGGGATATCCAAAATGTTGCCGCAGGATTTGAGAGCAATGATATGGCGGGCGCGCTTGGAACTTTAATTAAAGTTGCAAACGGGCAGACGACAATTGGAATTTTTCATTTTGATCCCCAAAATGACCAGAGTGCTGAAAAGGCATTGCAGGCATTCGGGGTTGATACATCAAGACCGTTTATCATCAACGAGAGCAAATTTTATATTGACGGAATGAGAAAAATCAGGGAATGGGAAAAATAAAATTACCAGATTCCGGGAATAATCTGTTCTTCCTATATACATTCGGACTGGTTTAGGATTATGGTGGCACTGCCGTTTATGTATCTTTATAATGGGGAGCGTGGAAAATACCATAAGATGTTTTATTATATTTTCTATCCGCTTCATCGTATTGTGCTTTTGGTGATAGAGGCGGTTTTGCTGTATTAGAACAGGCGGTTTTCATGAAACACATCAATTTCAGGCTCTGGTTAAAGGAAAACCTTTATTTTATTCTGTCAGTCATTCTGGCGATCTGCCTGCTGGAATATTCTTATTATACCGTGTCTGTGCTCTGTCCGCGTGCGGGAGTGGAAAACATTATTAATGCGATGCTTTTTTGCATGGGAGACAGCGGGGATGGCTGGATGGGGATTCTGTATCCGCTGTTTGCGGTTCTGCCTTTTTCAATGGTTTATGTCAGGGATTATAAGTCCGGATATCTTGGAAGCCTGCTGGTGCGGAAAGAGAAAAAGAAATATGTGCGTGAACTGCTTGTAAAAAATTTTCTTGGCGGCGGGCTGGCACTGGCGCTTCCGCATCTTGTGCTGGCAATACATCTGTTTTTTGTGCTGGATGCGGGAACGCCGCTGGAAACGGATTACGGTTATACGCTTGTATGTTTTCTGGCAGGTCTGGCATATAAAAATGTTTACGCATATGCTGCCATGATGATAGTTGTTGTCTTTTTCTGCGGCGCGGTTTACGCGGTTTTTGCACTTGGTATGTCGGCATGGATGAAGAATGGAATTCTGACACTGTTCCTTCCTTTTGCAGGAACTATTATTCTTGCGTTTGTTTTACAGAATACGGACATTCTTGCGTCTTTTGATTTTTTACTTCTTTATAATCCAAACGGGAGTTCGCGGGGGAATCCGCTGCATCTGATTGTGACGGACATACTGCTGGCGGTTTCTGGAATCATACTGTTTCTGACGGGGGTGAAGCGTAATGAGGAAAACTAAAAGCTATGCCGCCTTGTTTGTTATTCTGCTGGTTTCCGTTGAAATTCTGTATTACCAGTATCTTCCGTCTGGAAAAATGTCCGGCCTGTATGGCTGGCTTTTTGAGGTAATGGGAAACCGGTACATAATTCTTGTGATACAGGGAACAACTTCTGTTCTTTTCGGGTATTTTGCAGTCAGGCGTCTCGTCGGAAATGACGGGATAAGGGTGCGGTACGGAAACTGCCACCGTCTGGTTCTGGCAGGAATACGGGAAATCTGGAAGGAATCCGCGGCAGTCACGGGAATGCTTGCCGGAGTGACCGTGCTGGTATATATGGCAGGGGAAGGATTTACGGGACTGCATTTTTTGGATGCAAAACCGGTATGTCTTTTTAGAAACCTTCTGCTTATGGATGTTGCCATGGGCCATTTTCTGCTGGCTCTTCTGCTGGGCGGGATAAAGGAAAAACCTGCTGTCGGGATTCTTTTTATGATACTGGTTGCAAACCTTGGTGCAAGCGCTTCTGTATTTGGTGGGGAATCCTCCACCGCGCGTTTTACATGGATTGGAAATGTAATGGTTATGGATTGGAAAAGGCAGTATGGAATTCATGTCATTTACTGGGGCATCTGGATTCTCGGAAGTCTTTTTTTGCTTTATGGAAAACTGTTTGTGCCATGGGAAAAAGTGACTGGCAGATGGGGAAAAAAGAATCTTCTGGCGGTGTACGCCGTGATGGCGGCAGTTATTCTGTTTGCGGTATATGGATTTTTCTTTAAAAATTATGCTAATCTTTCCGGTACACATCCTGTATCGGACTTGTTTTTATATTTTAGGGGGTTTGAAAAACTGGATGTTTTTCTGCTTATGTATTTATTTTATCATCTGCCATTCTGGGCAGGTGTGTATTTGTTTATGGTGCAGTATTTTAACGTTTATGCCATGCAGTATCTTTTACGCGGGGGAAATATGTACCATTTTTACCGGAAGCTTCTGGGCTGGATGGTTCTGCTGTCTGCCGGGTATTATGGTACGGGAATTATAGTGCTGGGACTGGAAGGGCTGTCTGCGGCAGGAAATGCACAAAATGCGGTTGCAGCAGGAAATCCGCTGCTTCTTATTCTGAATCTCCTGCTGCAGGAATGGCTGCTTTTGCTTTGTATGTTTGGAACCTGGCTCCTGGACAGGGAAGAGCGGCACACAGGAACGGTATTAATTCTTACCGGGCATCTGGTTCTTTGTGGTCTGGCAGCAAAATTTCCGGAGGCTGCAGCATGGTTTCCGTTTACGGGCGGGGTATACTGTCTGCACAGCAGCAGACAGAAAATGACTTTTTTTGCCCAGATTCTGTATTTGTGTGTAGCAGTTCTGGCTGTCGGTTTTCTTCTGGTATACGGGGATGAGAAAATATTTTTGCGAAAGAAAGGAGGGGACAGGATATGATAGAATTATGCGGTGTATCAAAGGAATTTCATGGCAATGTGGTACTGGAAAATATCAGCCTGAAACTGGAGGAAGGCAGAATTTACGGAATTACCGGAAGGAATGGTTCCGGTAAAACGGTTCTGCTCAAAATGATAATGGGTGTGGTAAGACCGACAGAAGGACAGGTGCTGTTTGACGGAAAACCGCTTCGGGCAGGCTTTTTCGCGAAAGATACGGGAGTGGTCTGTGACAATATTGGTTTTTTACCTCAGCTTTCTGCGGCTGAAAATCTGTATTCCCTTGCAAAAATTCAGAAAAAAATTGGAATGCAGGAAATTCGGGATATTCTGGAAAAGGTGGGACTGGATGCGGATTCGAAAAAGGTATACCGCAAATTTTCCCTGGGTATGAAACAGAAGCTTGCGATTGCGCAGGCATTTATGGAGAAACCGCATATCCTTTTAATGGATGAGCCGATGAACGGGCTGGATGAGGAATCCGTGGAAAATATGCGGGATTTTTTTAGGGAATATGTAAGGGAAAACAATGCCGTCATGGTTCTTACAAGCCATAATAGGGAGGATATAGAGGAACTTTCTTCCTGTACATGGCGGATTGGGAAAGGGGGGATGTTATGCGCGGAGCCGGAAGAGAAATAACGAAGGTGCTGAATATTAAGGCGGTTGCCGCAGTACATAAAAGGGAGGGGATACTGGCATGTACGCTTGGCTGTTGCCTGGTTTGTGCGCTGGTACTTTCTGCTCTTTTGTCTGGAAAAATGAAAAGCCTGAAAGCAGGCGGAACCTGTGCCATAACCAGTGTGGTTTTTACTGCTGCCACGGTCTGGACCTGCAAATACTTTTTGTTCGTCACAGAAAAGATTCCGCTGGTCTGCCCGGAAGTGCTTTATCTGGTTTTGCTGGGGATTGTGGTGCGGACTGTTATAAAAAGGCATGGAACAGCCTGAAAATAATAGAATTATGCAGGATACATATTCGTTGCAGGTTTAAATAATGGTATAATTGACATCAGAAAGGAACGGTTATGGAAGCGGAGGAATACGGGGAAGCCGTTCTTTCCGTTGTGGATGAAGCCAACT
>CAYNOE010000280.1:0-3969 GCA_964398745.1 uncultured Lachnobacterium sp. | reverse complement strand
AATAGAAATTTCGGATGTATTAGAATAATGTAAGTTTCCATAGATTACAGTATCAGTATTTTCAGCAAAATGAATGGTAGATGTATCTACATAAGCATCTCTTCTAACTTTTCCATTTAGAGTAATGCTAGAGGCAGATACTTTCATATCACGATATACAAAACCGTTATTTTCTAAAGTAAAGTTTTTACAAAATGCGTATACATCATAAACAACACCATTAATTACGATTTCATTTGCACATGCAAAAAGACTACTATATACGTATCCTCCATTAATGTTTAGCTTGTCTGCAATAACGAAAAGGTCTCCTCCAATTTCACCAGTAATAGTTACTTCTTTTCCTATTACAAATGCATTTCCATCTACTACGTTTGAAACAGTTACTTTATCTTCACATAGGTATAAGTCACTATTATTCCAATTAGATTGGTCAGAGGTAGTAGTTGTTTGTTCACCTTCTGAAACTGCATTTGGAGTTTCTTCAGAGGTAGCTACTGGTTCTGATGTTCTTGGCTCTACAGTAGCATAGCAGTAAGAGGAAACAAGAACTAAAACAAGTAATAAGACACATAAAATTTTTGATTTTGTCTTTGACATTTTCATCTTTCTCCTTTCTTAAATTATGCATTAAATATATCGCTTTTAGCTATATTTGTCAATAACTTTGAGTATTTTGTAAAAGAAGGTAAAAAAGTTTACGCTTCAAAGTTTTCTATAAATTATTGATTTCATGTAATAATATATTTAGTTTGAAAAGGGCGAATTATGTAGAATAGTTGCCACTAAAAGTTCTCTATTTTATTGCTAAACTAATAGACTACCGATATAATAAAAAAAATAGCACATCAGTTAAGTAAGGATATCAATAACACAAAAGAAAGGAAAAAAAGATATGAAAGAAAACAGAAGAGGTTTACGTGGCAAAAAAGAAAAGGGAATTACAGTAGAAACCGCTCAGCAGTAATGAGCAGAAATTGGTAACAGGAAAGCATTGTCTTAATTGAATAAACAATTACAGGCAATGCTTTTTGTTACGAAAGGAAAAGAAAAGGAGATGGGTTTTGTGGTGACACAGGATTTAGTGAAAAAATTAAAAGATGGATTGTATGATGCAAAACTGAAAGATATCTATGTAGATGAAAAGAAGATATCGTATGAAAGAAATCGTTATATAAAAGCAGTGGAGAGTTATACGGTACATTTTGGCGAAGGTGAGGTATCTGTCTTTAGTGCACCGGGAAGAAGCGAGATTGGTGGAAATCATACAGACCATCAATGTGGAGAGGTGCTGGCGGCGTCCATCAACAATGATGCGATTGCTATTGTGCAGAAATTAAAAGAACCATGCGTCAAAGTTATATCGGATGGGTATGAATTGATTACGATAGATTTGGATGATCTGGACAGGAGAGAGGACGAGGCGGTAACAACAAATGCACTGATTCGAGGGGTATTAGCAAAAACAAAAGAATATGGGTATCAGATAGGAGGCTTTCAGGCTTTTGTCACCAGTGATGTGTTGATAGGAGCTGGATTGTCTTCTTCAGCAGCGTTTGAAACATTGATGGGAACAATCCTGTCAGAACTGTTTAATGATGGAAAGATTTCGCCTATTGAAATAGCCATGATTGGGCAATTTGCAGAAAATGTATATTTTGGGAAACCATGTGGATTGATGGATCAGATGGCATGTTCCGTTGGAAGTTTGGCACATATTGATTTTCAGAATCCAGCGGCACCATTGGTGGAGCGGATTGAGTTTGACTTGGATGGATACGGATATAGTCTTTGTATTACCGATACAAAAGGCTCACATGCGGATTTGACATCGGATTATGCAGCAATTCCAGAAGAAATGAAAAGAGCAGCAGCTTGTTTGGGAAAAGAAGTGCTTGGACAGGTTACGAGAAAAGAAGTACTTACTAATCTTCCGCGCATTAGAGAACAGGCAGGAGATCGGGCAGCACTTAGAGCAATTCACTATGTGTGTGAAAATGAGCGAGTGCAAAAAGAAGTGGCAGCATTGAGAGAGAACAGATTTGGAGAATTTTTAAGATTAGTTAAAGAGTCAGGTGATTCTTCGTATAAGTATTTGCAGAATGTGTATGTGTGCCATGATGTGGAACATCAGAATGTTTCTATTGCATTGGCTGTCAGTGATATGATTTTAGGCGTGCAGGGAGCAAACAGGGTGCATGGTGGTGGCTTTGCCGGAACAATACAGGCATTTGTACCAAATGACATTGTTACATTATATAAAACAGAGATGGAAAAGGTGTTTGGAGATGGTGCTTGTGATGTACTTAAAATTCGCAAATATGGTGGAATTCAAGTGATGTAAGATACTCAAAAAAGACAAGGAGGAATGGTTATGGGTAGCATTTTAGTATTAGGCGGAGCTGGATATATTGGCTCACATACTGTTTATGAGTTGATCGAGGCAGGAAAGGATGTGGTGGTTGTAGATAATCTTGAAACAGGTTTTCGAGCAGCGGTTCATCCGGAAGCGAAGTTTTATAAAGGAGATATTCGTAACCGGGCTTTTATTGATTCGGTATTTGATAAAGAAAATATAGATGGAGTTATTCATTTTGCAGCTAATTCGCAAGTGGGCGAAAGTATGATAAAGCCATTAAAATATTATAGTAATAATCTTTGTGGTACAGAAGTGCTGTTGGAGAGTATGGTTGCACATAGCGTAGATAAGATAGTGTTTTCTTCTACGGCGGCAACATATGGAGAACCGGAGCGAATTCCTATTATGGAATCGGACCGTACACTTCCGACAAATTGTTATGGTGAAACAAAATTATCTATGGAAAAAATGTTTAAATGGACGGCAAATGCACATAACTTAAGATTTGTGTCCTTGCGTTATTTTAATGCTTGTGGGGCTCATCCTAATGGAAAGATTGGAGAGGCTCACAATCCGGAAACACATCTTATTCCTTTAATTTTGCAGGTGCCAAATGAAAAGAGAGAGTATATTTCTATTTATGGAACGGACTATGACACAAAGGATGGTACTTGTGTCAGAGACTATATTCATGTAAACGATCTTGCACAGGCTCATATTCTTGCAATGAAGTATCTTTGTGATGGAAATGACAGCAATATATTCAATCTTGGAAATGGAGTTGGTTTTACGGTAAAAGAGGTTGTGGAAACTGCGAGAAAAGTGACAGGACATCCAATTCCGGCGAAGGAAGAACCACGTCGAGCAGGAGATCCATCTATGTTGATCGCTTCCAGTGCAAAAGCAAGGGAAGTGTTAGGATGGAATCCGCAATATGCAGATTTGGAAACAATTATCGGTACGGCATGGAAATGGCATAAAAGTCATCCAAATGGATATCAGAATGTGTAAAAAAGGGGGCAGTGTCATGATTAATGAGTATATCAATGAACTTGTGGCGTATGGATTGAACCAGGGATTGGTTGATCCGGAAGATGAAGTATATGTGACGAATCGCCTTCTGGAATTATTTCAATTGACAGAGCATGAAGGAACAGCGAAAGAGGTTAGATCAGAAAGAGAATTGTCACAGATTTTAAATGATATGTTGGAATATGCATGTCGGCAGGGGATGCTGGAGGAAGAAACAATTACGGAAAAGGACTTGTTTGATACAAAGATTATGGGAATATTGACACCCCCTCCCTCTGTGGTTCGCAGGCAGTTTTGGGATAAATACAATATATCTCCTAAAGCTGCAACAGATTTTTATTATCAGTTTAGCCAGGCAACAAATTATATTAGAAAAGATCGAATTGCAAAGGATGAGAAATGGACAGCAAATACAGAATTTGGTGCAATGGATATAACCATCAATTTATCAAAACCGGAAAAAGATCCTCGTGATATTGCAAAGGCGGGAAAAGCAAAGAAATCGGGGTATCCGAGTTGCCTGCTATGCAAAGAAAATGAAGGCTACGCCGGACATATTTCTCATCCGGCAAGACAAA
>CAYNOE010000279.1:0-4030 GCA_964398745.1 uncultured Lachnobacterium sp. | reverse complement strand
GTTAGGCAAGAATACTTTGAAACGATAGCGGAACTCTTAAATGTTGAAATTGATATGAATATTTATATGATTGATGAAAATGTATTTGATTATGAGGATAGTAACAAATATGACGTTCTTTCTCCAAATGAAATTATCAAGTTGCAATCTATATTGTGCTACTCGGATGCAGAATGTAATTTATAGGGGGGGGCGGCACTGCTGCTACCCCTATATTATGAAGGAGATGAGATTATGGCAAATTTAATTGTTCCAGTATGGCAAAAATATACATTAACCATAGAAGAAGCAGTTGCATATTTTGGCATTGGCGAAAATAAATTGAGAAACTTGGTTAACTTAAATAAGAATGCATCATTTCTTCTTTGGAATGGAAGAAAAGCACAGATAAAAAGGACACTATTTGAGAAATATATAGATGGCTTAGAAGCCATTTGAATAGAGCTAAATAGAAGGCGAAAGTTCGTTGACAGAATCTTTTGGTCGTGGCATACTAACAATATATGTTTGTGTCACGACTCTTTTTTATCGAGAAAGGAGATTGACAATGGGAGATATTAAAAGGCGTGACAGTAAGGGAAGATTGCTACAGACCGGAGAAATTCAGAAAAAAGATGGCAGTTATTCCTATAAATACACAGATGCGTTGGGAAATAGAAAAGAGCTGACAAGTTGGCGATTGACCAATGCAGATGTAACACCACCCAATAAGAAACATAAAGCATCTTTGAGGGAACAAGAAAAGGAAGTGCAAAGGCTTAAAGATAAGGGTATTTGTAGTAATGGTGTGACAGTATTAGAGCTTGTTGATAGATATATTGCGACAAAAGTAAATGTAACGCATAATACTAAAGCAGGGTATAAGACTGTCAGAAACATTTTAACCAAGAATGAATTTGGCGAAAAGCGTATTGACCATGTGAAATATTCGGATGCAAGGCTGTTTCTGATTAAGTTACAAAGTGATGGATATAGGTATAGTTCGGTTCAAAGTGTTCGGGGTGTTTTACGTCCAGCGTTTGAAATGGCGTTTAGGGATGAAATGATTACTTCTAATCCGTTTCAGTTCGAGTTAGCAGATGCTTTAATAAATGATTCTGTTAAGCGTGAAGCATTGTCCAGGGAGAATGAAAGAAAGTTCTTGAGATTTGTAAAGGATGATAAGCATTTTTCTAAGTATTACGAGGGTATTTATATTCTTTTCAATACAGGCATTAGGATATCAGAGTTTTGCGGCTTGACTGTTTCGGATATTGATTTTCAGAATCATACATTTACAATTGACCACCAGCTACAGAGAGAACGAAATGGAAAGTATACAATTGTTGATACCAAGACTGATGCAGGAGTAAGAGAACTGCCAATGAGTGAAGAGGTTGAAGAATGTTTCCGGGTTATTATCGCTAATCGCCCTAAATTGAAGCCGGAGCCTATGATTGATGGTAAGATTGGTTTCCTGTTCTACGACAAAAATAATAATCCGATGGTGGCTATGCACTGGGAAAAGTATTTTCAGCATATACGTGAGAAGTACAATAAGATATATAAGGTACAGATGCCTTTAGTTACACCTCATGTGTGCAGACATACATACTGTTCTAATATGGCAAAATCGGGTATCAGTCCTAAGACGCTGCAATATCTTATGGGGCATTCAGATATCAATGTTACCTTGAATGTATATACGCACATTGATATTGAAGATGTAAAAGCGGATATAAAGCAGAGTAAAAAGAGGGAAACCAAGGGCAGAGCGAGAGCTTCACAAAGCGACAGTAAGGTTGTGAATTTTTAGGAGAAACAAGGGATTTTTCGGGAAATTATGCTATGGCAAATCGGCAGATATTTCAATGGTGGAAAAGTCTTGTGTTTTCACCAAAGTTTTCACCACTTGCCCACGAAACTATAAGAATATATAAAGAGTTATGAGAAAAAGCGAAAATTGAAAGAAGTCTTGAAAGCCTTGATATATAAGGATATAACAAGATTTGAGAGGATATAAGAATAATGATAAAAATACTTTTTATATGCCACGGCAACATCTGTCGTTCCCCAATGGCGGAATTTATTCTAAAAAAGAAAGTAAACGATTTGGGAATCGCCGACCAGTTTTATATTGCGTCTGCGGCGACAAGTACGGAAGAAATTTGGAATGGTGTGGGAAATCCTGTTTACCCACCTGCAAGGGAAGAACTGATGCGGCACGGAATTTCGTGTGAAGGAAAACGTGCGGTGCAGCTTAAAAAATCCGATTATGAGCAATATGATTATTTGATTGGCATGGACACCATGAATATCCGGAATATGGAGCGGATTACGGGACATAAAGGGGGAAAAATCAGTTTATTGCTTTCTTACTGCGGACGAAACGATTCCGTAGCAGACCCATGGTATACCGGAAATTTTGAAGTAACTTACAGGGATGTGGAAGAGGGCTGCGAAGGATTTTTAAATTATTTGAGAAAACATGATTTAATAAGGTGATGCTGATACTTATCAACAAAATTTAATAAAGAAAGGAAAAAGACAGCAGGTATGAAATACACAACGGAAAATGAATTTGAAAACTTTGATTTTCATGAAACATATGTAAAAGATATTGAGCCGGGAAACGGGTATTTTAACATCTGGCTTGACAATGTGAAAATATTGCCGGAAAACAGTAAAAACCGCGATATCCGGATGATGCGAACCAACAATCTGCTGCTTGCCATTCATGATGTGGGAAGGATTTCCCTAATTCGAGAGGGGGTAAAAATATATAATGCAGATGGAAAACCAGCGGGCGAAAGACCTGATGAAGTAATTTCAGAAGAAAAATATATGGAAACCTGGCCGCTTTTTCTGGAAGGATGCGTGTATTCCGTAGAAAAAGAAATAGGTGAAATAAACACATATACCTTTATCGTGGATACGAAAGAGGGCGATACCTATGAAATAAAAATAACAGGAAAAGGGGAAAAAGAAAAATGGGACAAATTTCTGAACATGGACTCCATGTAAAAGCTGTTATTTTTGACCTGGACGGAACACTGATTGACACCGAAAAATATTACCGGAAATGCTGGCCGCTTGCCGCAGAAAAAGCCGGATACCATATGACCGATGGACAGGCGCTTTCCCTGCGTTCCCTTGGGAGACCGTATGCAAAAGAACGCTTCCGGGAAATGTTTGGAAAAGACTGTGATTATGAAAAAATCCGTTCTTACCGCAAAGAGATGATGGAAAAGTGCCTGGATGAAAATGGAATTGAATTAAAGCCGGGAGCAAAAGAAATTCTGATGTTTTTGCGCAGCCGGAAGATTATTACGGCGCTTGCCACGGCAACGGATTTAAAGCGTGCAACCCGTTATCTGAAAGAAATTGGATTATATGAATATTTTGACCGCATTATTTGCGCAGAAATGGTGGAACGTGGCAAACCTGCGCCCGATATTTACCAGTATGCCTGCCGCCAGCTTGGTCTTTCGCCGCAGGAATGCCTTGCAGTGGAGGATTCCCCGAACGGGGCAAACAGTGCATCAGCAGCCGGGTGTGCCGTTGTTTATGTGCCTGACCAGACGCCGGCGGATGCAGAGCTTTTGTCCGCTGTTTATGCCTGCAGAGACAGTCTGCTTGATATCCGCGAACTGATACATACAGATTTTATTTAATATTTTGTAATCGTATGGCGGGAAATACATATGCCACAATGTAGTAAAAGTAGATAAATTAAAGGGAAAAGGGGACTTCTTCGGAAGTTCCCTTTTCTGCTGTCCGGATATAGCATTGGATACAAAGGTAATATCTGCTATAATAAGAAGCATACCACGGTTTCACAACTGGAAGTAACTATTCAGAACCCCCTGGAATAAGATAAGCAGAATCGTCATGCCTGCATGTAAGAGTCTGTTTATCTTATTCCAGGGGGGCTCGAATAGTTGCAACCGGAAAAAACAAATTACGGCAGGGGGAAAAACGATGACAGGGATGGCAGAATTTACGGATATTTCAGGGATTTTTGCAGACAGCGAAAAAATGGTTGCGGAGT
>CAYNOE010000278.1:0-4065 GCA_964398745.1 uncultured Lachnobacterium sp. | reverse complement strand
AATAGGTACTAACATAAGCCTTTAATCTTACTGTACCTCTTATAACTAACGTTCTATAAACTTTTTTAGTTAAGTGTTATTGTATACATTCCTGTATCATATTCTTGAAATACTAGATATTTCAATTTTTCTAATACTTCAAGATTTTTTCTTAAACCTTCATTTTTAATTTTGATGGTTTGTTGTATTTCTCCTATATTTATATCTGTGATAATTCTTTCATTACCTTTAGCATATATATAAGAGTAAATATATTTTGCTTCCTTTGGAATATTTTTATCTTTCCAAATTATTGTTGGTATTTGAAACTTTGTAATCTTCATTCATATCTTTTCCTCCTCTCTTTTTTGATGAGTTTTACATCAATTTCAAATTGAGTATATCATCTAATATTGAGTTTGTCAACATAGTAATTACAGTTTTGTTGACTTTTTCATCACTTTATGATATATTTATATCAGTTGAAACGAAGAAAGGTGGTTATTTTAATGAAAAAGAATACTACTGAATTAGGAAAAACTATAAGTGAAGCAAGAGAAAAAGTAGGTATCTCTCAAAGAGAATTAGCAAGACAATCCAATATGGATTGTGCTGAAGTTTCTCGTATTGAAGCTGGAAAAAGATTAAAACCTAATGTTTTATATTTAAAAGGAATTGCTGAAACATTAAATTTAAGTATGGTTGATTTAATGAAACTTGCTGGATATAATGATATAGAAATAAATTGGGGACAAGATTTTTCTGATAGAAGATCTACTGCTGATTATCAAAAACAAATAAAAAGTTATGAACGATTTTATTTTGATATTTTAGAAGAATTAGAGACAAGAAGAAAAAATGATTTTGCAATTAAAGGTGGAATTGCTGATTTAATTGATAAACTAGAAATTGCTAAAATTGAAAAAAAAGAAATATCAAATGATGAAATATTAGACAGATTAAAAGAACTAATATCTATGATTAGACCTAATCTAGAAAAATTTGATAAATCAAAATACCCATCATTTGATAAAGGTGTATTTTCTAAAATGGAAATAAAATCTGATGTAAAGTATCCTACTTTATCAGCAGATATGGTAAATGAAAAAGAATAAAATTACGAACACGTTTTGTTTTTACGATAGTAAAAATGAAAGTGGGGGAAAGTGATTTTATTCATCCTTACTTTTGCATAGCAAAAGAAAAAATAATCTTTTTGGCTTTTCGTTAGATTAGTCATTAAGATTATTTTTATATAAAAAGACGTGGCAAGTTTTGTCAGCTTTGCTGATGAAATTGGCGATAGTCTTTTTCTTTTTTATGAAACGCAAGTTGAAATAAAAAAGGCAACTTATTACTTACGATAGTTTGTAATATGTTGCTAATTTGGGTATCAAAAGGGGTAAAATCCCTTTGCCCACTGATATTGGCTCTGCCAATATCGTAGTGGGTTACTAAAATGTCATTTTAGTTTCAAAAAATATAAAGAAATTATTTTTCAAATTTTTTTAAGATATCTTCTTCATGATTATCTTCAAAAACATAATCAATTAATTTTTTTAAATCTCTTCCATCTATCAGTATTACATTATTAGCTTTTGCTAATTCTTCAGCACCTGGTGTAAATGAACTATTGGTTACTACAACTCCCTGATTTGCATTATAATATTTTAAGGAACCTGCTATTTCTTGAACAGGAGTATTACTCAATTTTCCTGTATAATATTTAGCTTGAATTGCATATATATAATCATCCTTTTTGACAATTAAATCACAACCTTGATCCCCAGCTTTTCCATTGTGTTTAACTTTATATCCTAGGTCTTTAAATAGATTTACTAAGTATAATTCAAATTGTGTACCAGTAGTTATGTTGTTCAGTGAATATTTTCCACTTAATTCTTTCTTTTCTTTCTCAAAATCACCATTTAAATACCTATCTTTATCGCTTGCCTTATTGTTGTGCTCTACATTAAAATAATAAATTCTTGCATACTCATTGACATTAGATATGGATTTAAAATATAAATCAAAGTTTTTTAACTCAATAGTATTTATAGTTTTAAAAATTATATATCTTTCAACATCTAATGTACGGTATTTATCAGCAATTGCATTTATCCATTTTTTCATTACATTATCAAAGGTAGATAAATCATTAATTTTTTCTTTTCCAATATCTAAAATTGTTTCATCTTTTTTTGAGAAAGATTTATCATTAATTTTATTAGCAATTATTGTAATTGCTATTCCATAGTGCAATTCATCATTTATAAATCCTAAATCAGATTTATAAAATTCGTCATATACTGGTCTAGATTTTTTTATAATAATATCATTATCTTTTATTTCGTTAACCATATTATTAATTATCTTATAAAATTCATGTTCATGATCTAACTGACTAACTTTCTTTTCAATAAAAATCATTTTTGCAATACAAGTACAAGTGGCTAATAAATCAATTAAATAGATAAAACATGACCTGTATGTATAATCAACACTCTCATCAACACCATAATCTTTATATTTTTCTAATTCATCTGAATTTGAAGAAACATTACGATAAAATTTTATTCCAACATATGTATCCATAGCTTCCATAAAAATTTTCAAATAATTATTATATACTTCAGTATATCTACTTTTATTTTGACTATTTAATGATTTTCTTATTTTTACTTTTATATAGTTACTTAATTGAGAACATTCTTTGCTGATTTTATTAATATAATATTTTGATGTATACAAATTATTAAGTTCGTATTCATTTTCGATAGTTTGAATATCTTTGCAAAAAGACATCACTAAATCACTCATGTTAATTTCTGGCATATCCTCGTTAAATATTGTTTTATGTTTTTCTTTTGTTTCACTAACCATATTCGCAATAGCATGCATTGTAATTATATCTAAATTAATAAAATTATTTCTTATTTTTTGTTCACACTCTATTAGAGCTTTTACTTTTGCATTATGTTTTTCAATTCTCCTATTATAAAATTTATGAAATATATCTTGTTTATCGCTTTCTTTTAATATACATTTTGCATTTTTATCTACATAAACTTTTTTATTTGTTACAATCATTATTATCCAATAGATAATTATTACTCCTACTACTCCATATAAATCATCTATAGCTGGTGTTTCTACACTAGATATACCAATCATAGGAAAGAAAAAAGTTCCTATCCCTAAAGCAATTTTTCTGCCTAGTGAAAATTGTTTATTTATTAATTTACAAAATAGTTCAAACGTAGGAAACATCATAAAGGATAAAGCTAGTAAAATAATACAACTTGCATATCCATTAATATTATTTTCAAATAGCATTATTAATGCACATAATAAAAAGAATCCTCCAAATACATTACTTAAAATTTTCATTGTTTTTTTCATAACACACCTCTTATTTTCATGATTAATTATAACATTCATTCTTACAATTAATTTATAAAATACATTTATTTTTTATATAATGTGCCATTTTTATATAAATAAGTATAACTATTTTCTTTGTCTGTAATGGTACATGTTATTTTTATATTTTCTTGCGTTTCATATAACATTAATAAAGTTTTCATCATATCTAATCCCAAGTCTTTCTTATTCATAATTACCTCACTTTTATTTTAGTAGTCTTATTTTTCATATTCATTTTTTAGAAGAATATATTGCTTTAAATGTATCGTTTATTTTCCTTATAAGTTCATCTGCATGTTCTTTTGAAGGAGGATTTACGACTTCAACTTTAAGTGGTTTAATTTTTTTACTCATAACTAATCACACCACCTTATTTATTTTTTTCTTTTAGTAAAGTAATTAAATCTTGTTTCATGCCATCAAAGTTATCAATAATTTTATTTAGCTTATCTTCAATTTCATCAATAAGAACTTCTGTTAATTTTCCATTTTTATATGCAATTAGTCTTTCGCCAATAATATGATAACTCCAACTACCACCATTGTTTTTAACAGCGAATCCAATTGGAAGTTTATCTTGTCTCATACCAATAGATATAAACATTGGAGATACACCTAAATAATCACCTGCAATCTTACAAGTAACTTTTTTCATATTTC
>CAYNOE010000277.1:0-4066 GCA_964398745.1 uncultured Lachnobacterium sp. | reverse complement strand
GTATACCAGATTTCCCCGTCTGTGGTACTGTCCGCATTGCAGCCTACACTGCTTCCATCCGAAGTGTTCACGTTATAAGAAAGTCCCTGCACATGAATCGACAGTCTGCGGTTTAAGGAATTTTTAAACCGGACTTTTACCGTATCTCCCAGGTTTACCCGAAGGACTAACGGCTGTACTTTTTCATACGGCTGCGGTATCTCCATTTCAAAGCGCTTAAGCGCTTCTCTTTTAATCTCTTCTGCATCCTCCTCCAGCACATAAAGCAGACCGTCTGGGTCATAATCCCCATACCTGTTATACACAATGGGAATCTGGATTGCTTCAATGTGAAAGGTTCTTTCGTTCCCGGTTTTCGGATATTTACTTAGTTCCATTTTACACCCTGCCTTTTTTGTGCTTCTTCCAGAATCCGCAGATAATGGTTTGCCTCACGGAGCACGTGGTCTGCCAGAAGCGGAAGAATAATGGAACGGATATCACATCCGGTAATGCCTTCTGTTCCCGCTGTCTTAAACTGCTGGTACTGCTTTGTTGTCTGCAGCGTTTTTTCTGTCAGGGCATATGTTGCCTTTCTATCCTGCTCTTTCGCTTCTTCCAGAAGGCGGCAGTAGTCTTTTACAAATCCGTTTGCCGTTTCAATCAGTTCACACTCTGACGGATCTAAAAGCCCCTGAATAAACTGGGCATGCTCCATCATAATCCGGTTCCAGAACAGTTCCTGACTTTTTATATCTGCTGCATGGACTGTTCCCTTCCTCTCAAGCTCCATAATCATCTGGCGGTACAGTTTCGCCTCCCGCAGAATATGCTCTATTAACAGCGGATAGTTTGCTGTATAAAGCCTGCACTCCTGTACTTCCTTTAAGACCGTTTCCTTAAACGCAATTAATCCATTCAGGCTGTTTAACATCTGCCTGTTCAGCATTCTTACATGGGAAACCATTGCAGTGTTTACCATCACACGGTTTCCGGCGCGAAGCCGCTCTTCTGCCTCTGTAATCTTTACGTCAATCGGTATCCCCGTCAGTTTCTCTGTCTGGCGTTCCGCTTTCCCTGTAAATTCTGTTACGATTTCTCCTGAGTTTAAAACTGATTCGCTTACGATATTGTCGGCAAGCCTTACCATCTTTTTCAGCCCATCTTCAAATTCCTTCCGAAATGCTTCCGCACGCTGTATAAACGCCGTTTCTTTCGCCGGAAATCCGGCAAGCAGAAACAAGGAATGCTCCTTCATAATCCTTCCGAAAAAAGATGTGTCTCCAGTGATAACTTAACATATTCCTTCATGTCCTGGCATATCCTTTATTTTATGGTTCTTTTTACTATATGCAAAAAAATGCCAGAAAGAGACAGATAACCAAAGTTCTGTCTCAAATTAAGGAAATCAATCAGCACCCCCCAAAATGAGATTTGCCGATTGATAAATGTATTATATTTGTTACGAAAGGGCAGTCTTAAGAATTGTCTGGATTTTTTCGGAATCCAGAGGCAGATAATGCCCGATTGGACCATTTTTCACAGCCCTTACCGCCATATCCTTAAAATGCTTTTCCCCTATATTTAATTCTTTTAAAGAGGTTTTTAAATTCAGTGAAATAAAATACTCTTTCAATTTTTCAGAAAGAAACAATGCCTGCTCTTCCTCTGTGTAATTATACGGGTCAGCATGAAAAACACGGACAGCAAGCTGTGCCAGCTTCCATGGTTTTTCTTTTGCCATGAATCTGGTCCAGGCAACAAGTACAACCGCCATTCCCTCTCCATGTGTAATTCCATATTGTGCACTAAGCTCATGTTCAATGCGGTGGGAACCCCAGTCCCCAATCCGCCCCGTGTCTAAAAGGTTATTATGCGCAATGCTTGCCAGCCACTGAATCTCTGCCCTCGCATCAAAATCTCCCGGATTTTTCATAAGCCGCTCCCCGTTAATGAGGAGCGCCTGCACCGCACCTTCAATCATGTAATCCGTCACATCCGTATGTTTTACATCAGAAAAATACCGTTCCAGAAGATGCGACAGTATATCCGCAATTCCGCAGGAAGTCTGGTATGCAGGCAGATTCAGGGTATATTCCGGATTCATAACCGCAAATTTAGGAATTATGCGGTCATCCTCGAATCCCAGCTTCCATTCCTTATTGGAAAGAATTGCCGCATTTGAAGTCTCCGAACCACTTGCCGGAAGCGTTGAAATGACACCTATGGGAAGCACTATTTCCGGCGAAACTCCTTTTTCAAAAAAGTCCCACACATCTCCCCCATAAGGGATTCCAAGTGCAACCGCTTTTGCCGTATCTATCGAACTGCCGCCGCCTGCTGCAAGAATAAAATCCACGTGATTCTTCTTTCCATCAGCAGCCAGTCTGCGAACCAGTTCTATGGATGGATTCGGAACAACGGAACCGTTTTCATAAAAGGAAATTCCAAGCTCCCTGCAGGCGGCTTCCACTGTCTGGTAAATACCAAGTTCTTTAATAAAATCACCGCTGTATACCAGCAGAAGATTTGTTGCTTTTTCCTCTTTCAAAAGGCGGGCAAGCTCATTTTGCGCACCCTTTCCAAATATAATTTTTGCCGGATTGTGATATTGGAAATTTACCATTTTTATCCTCTTTCCTGTTTAATGATTTCCCTGTCTCCATGTTGCCGGTTTAAACTCTCCCTTAATCGGAAGCAGCCTGTCATCAATATCAATCTGAAATACCGAATTGAAATTATTGGTAGCAATCATCTGTGCCGCAAATCCGACAATCGCAACAATCTCATTTTCTTTCCAGAACTTTCTTAACTGCTCAAAAATCTCATCAGTTACCGAGGTCGGATCTTTTACAATCTGCTGTCCAAGCTCCGTCAGCACCTGTTCCCTGTCCGTCAGCTCGATATGATCCGGGTCGATTCCAAGTGCTTTTAAGTCATTGATAAAAAACAAGGAGCAGAGCATGCAGCTGTTTGTTGTGGATACGGAATGTGCAAAAATGGTTGCTTCCCGTTCGCTCAGTATCTCTACAAGCCGGTTCCATGACGTATACCATGCCATAAAGGCATCATAGGTTGCTGCATCCTGAAGCAGTCCTTTCTTCATATTTGTTACCGCATTGCGGGAAGCCAGTTCTTCATAACGCTCCCTCTCCGCTCCTTTTGTTTCTTCCAGTTCCAGTAATTTAATTCTTGCCATGATTTTTCTCCTTTTCCCAGTTGTTATTTAATTGACAGGAACAACTGCCCCGTCATAGGTATTATTTATGTATTCCTTAATTTCGTCGCTCTGCAGAACCTCTACCAGTTTTTTTACTGCCTCATTATCCGCATCCTTTTTCTGGACTGCGATAATGTTTGCATAAGTCTTTGCGGCAACTCCCTGGTCAGATTCGGTTGCCAGCGCATCCTTCACGCTTAACCCTCCTTCAATCGCATAATTCCCATTAATGACGGCAATGTCCACATCCGGAAGGGAACGCACAAGCTGCTCCGGCGCAACCTCTTTAAACTGGATGTTTTTCGGGTTTTCCGCAATGTCATTTACGGTTGCCTTGATATCCGCTCCTTCATTTAATTTCAATACACCCTCCTGCTCAAGAAGCAGAAGCGCCCTTGCCTCATTCGTCACATTATTCGGAACTGCTACAACCGCATTGTCCGGCAAATCCGAAAGCTTTTTTGTTTTTCCGGCATAAATGCCGAAAGGCTCATAATGGATACTTCCAACGGAAACCAGATCTGTATTGTTTTCCTGATTAAAATCATCCAGGTACGGCTGGTGCTGGAAATAATTGGCATCAAGACTGCCCTCTGCCAGTGCGGTATTCGGTGTAACCGCATCTTCAATCTTTTCAATCTCAAGCTCAATGCCTTCTTTTTCCAGAATCGGCTTCGCCTGCTCCAAAATCTCCGCATGCGGGGTAAGGTTTGCACCCACTTTAAGCTTAACTGTTTCCGTTACAGCATCCTGGCTTTCTTCCTTCTGGGTATTTTCCCCTGCATGAACCACCTCTTTTCCTGTTCCGTTGTCACCGCATCCCGCAAATACTCCTGCTGCCAGTGCTGCCACCAGTGTAAATACTGC
>CAYNOE010000276.1:0-4066 GCA_964398745.1 uncultured Lachnobacterium sp. | reverse complement strand
TTTGCACATTCCAAAAATTTATTATCGTCGGGGTCACGGCATATTCTGACTTGAGTAATAGGTTCAATAATTTCCATAACTTTAATCAGCGGACTTAAAATTGCCTTATTGATATATCCCTGTTTTCTGTTAATCATTTCTTGTACAATTTCTTCATATTCGTTAATAATTTCTGTTGTAGCACAGGCAGTTATCTTGTGATCAACAACAGCACAAAGAATTTTTTGGGGGAATCCACCAAAAAACACACCGGAAATCAGGACATTTGTATCTATCACAATTCTCATACTCATTTCTTCTTTCTGACTGATTTGATAATATCATTAACATCGTTTTCATTATATCCAACAGACAGAGCCCATTTTTGAGCTTCGTCAAGTGAGGCTTCAAATTCTTCGGCAGAAGGAAGTTTTAACGTTTTGAGCATGATTACATCTCCTGAAGTATATGCCACCAATTTATCTCCAGTATCAATTGCCAGACGTTTTCGGATGCTGACTGGCAGAGAAATCTGGCCTTTTGAAGAAACAGTTAATATTTGTGTACTCATTTGCAGATACTCCTTTCTTGTAAGAAATTCTTACTTATATTATGCCATAGCGTCAAAATATATGCAAGAAAAATTGAGCTCACCACTTGACGATGGAAAAAACAGTACACAAGTACGTTTTGAAGGATCATACCAAAAAGCAGGGCAGTTTTACATTTTTTTCCGGAATTCCTTCGGGGTAACCCCGTATTTTTCCTTAAACAGGGTATAAAAATGCGTACGGTTCGTAAATTTCAGCCGCGTGGCAATGGCGCTGACGGATTCATCGGTTTTAGTCAGGTACTGCGCCGCCTTTTTCAGACAGAAGGTCATGCCATAGTCATAAAGGCACATACCGGTAAACTTGTTGACAATGCGGTTTAAATAATCCCCGCTGTAATTTAAATACTGTTCCAGCTCCGTGCGCGTCATTCTGCCGTCGCTTTCCTCAAACAGACGCGTAATGCGTGAAAAGAGGAGAAAATCACTGTTCGTATCAAGCCGGATGCTGGTGCAGTGATAGTAGTTCGGCAGGGACAGATATGACAAAAAAGAGCATAACAGTCCGCGAATCTGGTATGATGCACCAAACTCCGGGCACAGCAGCGTCTGTATCATGGATTCGGCAATGTCATGCAGGTGCATAGAATTCCGGTGGTTCTGGTATGCCGGGATAAAATCAAGGTAAGCACGCTTGCCTGGGTTTTTCAGGTCCGCGGTTATAAAACGGAAAATTTCACTTTTACAGAACTTTTTTTCATCGGGAAAAAATGAGTTCTTTGCAGAAAGAAAAAGCTCTGACACAAAGTCCGGGGACAGACCGATATATAATACCCTGCTCCTGGAATCATAATATTCCATATGGCGCAGGTTCCGGTTAATCAGGCAGCAGCTGCCCGCCCCGTAAAAATATTCCTTCCCTTCAATTTTCTGCACAATCTTTCCCTCAAGTACAATTACAAATTCAAAAAAATCATGAAGATGCGGTGCGTTTTTTGAATAGGATTCATTTTTTTGTTTCAGGGTTTCCTGGTACATGACTGCTTTCGTGGAGGACAGTGTAATAATATTTACATAGTCTTCGTTCCCGGAACCGTTACAGTATTCCATTGTAAGCTGAAAAGGAACATTCATGTGGTAAAAACGGCTGAAATCACTTTCCCCGTGCTGGACGCTGATGGAAGAATCGCTGCTGTCCAGGGCTTTTTGCATATCCAGTCTGGTATCTTTTTCCATATTTCCCCCGTGTGGAATTTGTTTTCTGCTGCAGGAGTCCCGAATATGATACAAATGGGACTGATAAAATCGTTTTGCGATATTGCAAAACAAACTGTCTGTATTATGATAAATTACAAGTAACGAAAAAGCACGACTGGTCGTGCGCTTTTGCGAATGTATGGGTGGGGTTCTGAATAGTTACAATTATAGAGAAAACGGCAGGAAAAGTAAAGCGGTTCACCAGGGCAAATTTTGTATGAACTGGTGTTCAAGGAGGGAGGGGTTAGACGATGAAAAAGGCACACATGAAATTACTGGCATTATGCTTAAGCGCCAGTCTCTGTTCTTCAGTGTTTGCAGGCTGCACTGCAGAAAAAAAGAAAACGCTGGATACAGAAACGCAGAAAGATTCACAAATGGAAATAACCACGTTTCCGATGCCGGAAGGTCCGGAAAGATCAGAAATTGTTGTGGAACCGGTGGAAAATATTTCGGATGATTTTATCCGCGGCATGGATGCGTCCTCTGTACTTGTGGAGGAAAAGAGCGGCGTTACCTACTATGGTTATGACGGCAAAGAGCAGGACGTTTTTATGACCATGGCACAGTCCGGGGTAAATTACATACGTCTGCGTGTCTGGAACGATCCGTATGACAAAGACGGAAACGGATACGGCGGCGGAAATAATGATGTTGCCACAGCCATTGAACTTGGAAAAAGGGCAACAAAATACGGGATGAAAGTAAGCATTGATTTTCACTATTCCGATTTCTGGGCAGACCCGAAAAGGCAGCATGCACCAAAGGCATGGGAGGGTATGAGCGCTGATGAAAAATGCGACGCGCTCTACGATTTTACGAAAGAGAGCCTTACCAAAATCCTTGACGCGGGCGTCAATGTGGGCATGGTACAGATTGGAAATGAAATTAATAACGGCATGTCCGGTGAAACAGATACGGATGCCGTGATGAATCTTCTGAAATCCGGAAGCCGCGCCGTCCGGGAAATATCTGATTCCTACAAACAGGATATCCAGGTGGTCGTGCATTATACAAATATTGAAGACAAAGACGGCATTGACTGGATTGCCCAGACACTTTCAGATTCCGGCGTGGATTATGATATTTTTGGGCTGTCCTATTATCCGTTCTGGGACGGCACCAATGAAAATATGCAGGCAGTAGCGAAAAACCTGCAGGATAAATACGGCAAAAAAGTAATTATTGCAGAAACCTCCTACTGCTATACCTCTGAGGACGGGGACGGTAATGCAAACAGCCTTGTCGGAGTTGATGATTTGGTAGACGGATACGCGGCAACCGTACAGAGCCAGGCCACAATGATTCGTGATATCTGCGCAGCAGCAAACGACGTTGGTGTGGCAGGCGTATTTTACTGGGAAGGCACATGGATTCCGGTCGGGGAGGCGACTGCCGATAATTCACCGATCTGGGAAAAATACGGAAGCGGCTGGGCAAGCAGCTATGCATCGGATTACGATCCGGAAGACGCCGGGTTATATTACGGCGGCTGTTCATGGGATAATCAGGCAATGTTTGATTTCAAGGGACATCCGCTTGCATCCTTAAATGTATTTAAGTACTTAAAATACGGTTCAACCGCCCCGCTGGCAGTGGACGGTATTCCGAAGATATCAGTGACCTGCGATGTGGGAAAAGAGCTTAAGCTTCCGGAAAAAGTTGACGTGATTTACAATGACCGTTCAGCAAACAAACAGGTTGCTGTCACATGGGACCAGGATAAGGCGGATGCGATTGACACAGCGAAGGGTGGAAGCTATGAAGTTCCGGGAACCCTGGAAGACGGTACCGCAGTGACCTGTTATATAACGGTTGAAATGGTAAATTATGTGAAAAATCCTGGTTTTGAGGATGCCGATACTTCCATGTGGAAGGTTTCTTATGAAGGCGATAACCCGACGGATTTTCTGGAAAAGGCGGATGATGCCTACTCCGGTGATTTTTCCTTCCATTTCTGGTCGGAGTCTGATATGGAGTTTTCCATCGAGCAGGAATTTACAGATCTGGAGCCGGGAACCTACCAGCTTTTTGCATACTCACAAGGCGGCGATATGTCGGAGGATTCCGTACTGGAATTGTATGCAGTGGTAAACGGGGAGGAATTAAAGGATTCCTTTATGCTGACAACATATACGGACTGGAAGAATCCAAAGATTCCGGAAATTAAAGTAACAGACGGCACCCTTAAAATCGGCGTGCGCATGAAGTGCAATGCGAACAGTTGGGGAACTGTGGATGATTTTACCTTAAACAGAATATCAGATTAACCCTTATTTC
>CAYNOE010000275.1:0-4086 GCA_964398745.1 uncultured Lachnobacterium sp. | reverse complement strand
CATGCAGACATGACGATTCTGCTTATCTTATTCCAGGGGGGTTCTGAATAGTTACCAGTCAAAAATAAATATTATTTGAGACAATATGTAATGACCCTGCATTTGTAATTTCGTGAATTTACCTGTATACTTAGAGATTGTCGTTTCCCTGCGGGGGTATTCGGTGAAAAACCGCTGTGCACCTTTTTTCAGACCTCTCCTAACGGATAAAATTCGTAAATACTGTTTCTTCGCGTTCGGGCAATGGAACCCCGGCTTTACGGGCCGCCTCCTGGCATTTCAGCAGGTAAGCCATATTTCTTCCCAGTACACGCATCGTAAGCAGTCCTTCCGTATCCTGCTTTACCTCCCCGGCATTCGTACCATGAACCATATTCCAGTACCGTGAGGATACTACCGGCATTTCCTGGATTGTAAAGTATTTGTTCAGCTGGTCAAACGTTGCTGTTGTTCCGGCGCGTCTGGCTGAAATCACGGTTGCCGCCGGTTTCATATAAAATGCCTTGTTCCCGTTCCCTCCAAGTTCTGAATAAAACAGGCGGTCCATAAAAGCCGTCATATTTCCGCTCGCTGCTCCGTAATGAACCGGGCTTCCAAACACAAAGCCATCCGCTTCATAAGCTTTTTCCCTGCAGCGGTTTACAGCATCATCAAATACACAGACACCTTTTTCACGGCACTTAAGGCAGGCAATACAGCCGCCCAGGGGCTTATTTCCAATCCAGAAAATCTCTGTTTCAATTCCTTCTTTGTTCAGGGTTTTGGCCACCTCACAAAGAGCGGTGTAAGTACATCCTTCTTTATGCGGGCTTCCATTTACTAATAAAACTTTCATTTTTCCTCCTGTCTGCCTGCTTCATCAGGCGGTGCGGCTTAGCTCTTCTTTCAGTCCCTGCCCTCTGTCCATGCATCATTAACGCATTGACATCTCAATGATTTGCACAATTTCTTCCGGTTTTAATATGGAATCAACTGAAATGCTACCAATACGGTCTTCATCCGGTTCCCCGTCAAAATACATATCAATACCCAGGCTGGCAAATAATTCCACCATTTTTTCTATTGACTCCCCAGTCTCTCCCTCATATCCAAAAGCATCCTTAAGAAAGGCCCTGATATCTTCTTCGTGATAAGAGGCCATTACACTTAAGAATCTCGGAAACAGTGTCGTAAGGCTTTTCCTGTAAGAAACACCAAACAAAACCTCCGGAATAAACTCTACTTCATAAATATCATAACTGTAATTCTCTTCTTTTCCAATTCCCAGTCTGCCCGATGTCGCTATTGAAGCACCATACAATACCACACTTCTGGCTTCCATATTTTCCGGATTTTCCTTTAGCTGTTCTGCCGCCTTCAGTACATTGCGGATAACCGAGATTCCTGCGTCATAAGATACCGGATTCCTGTCTCCTATTATGGATGCTGAAAGCTGGACCAGTGTAACCAAAGCGGTATAAGCGGTCATTTCCCGCCCCAGGGACATCGAATACTTTGGTACAAGCACTGCGAAATCCGCAGGTATCCCGTATGCCGTGCCGAAATCATTTGTCTGGGAATCTGCAGCAACTGCTCCAAGTCCATACTCTGAACCGCTTGAAGGATAGGTCGGTATCAGCACCAGCGAAAGCTTTTCCAGTCCATAAGGATTTTTCTGCCTTTCACATAATCCCATAGGTCATCCGTGTGAATGGCACCAAAGGCAATCAGCTTTGCGCAGTCCATAACACTTGCACCTCCGGCCCCGATGACAAGGTCAATCCCCTTGTCTTTCGCCATACGAATTCCCGCTTCAATATCCGCACGTTCACGGGAAGAATTACCTGCTTCATATAACAGACCGCCACCTTGTCTGACGGCATTTTCTACATCTTCGTAACAGCCATTCTTCTTTACAGAACCGCCTCCGTAAACAAAAAGCACTTTTTTCCCTTTCACAAGATTGCATAAATCCTGCACAGGGTTATTGCGAAACAAAAGCTTTGTGTCATTTCTTAACTGAAAGTCTTTCACTCACCAATTCCTCCATTATAATTAATTTTATCAATAGTTCCTTCTCAGATGCTCTTTCCAAGATTCTCTGCCTTATTTTTGTCTGTTGCCATTCCTGCATACTCCATGCCATAAAGAGTTGCAAAACGTTTCATGGTGTACTCTCCTGCCTCCATCATCCGTTTTTCCGGTGAAGCCCCCTGAAACAGAAAATATAATTTTCTCCCTGAGAACTCACCGTTTTCCACCAGACCGTAAAACCGGTCCAGCACATTCCGCACAGAACCGCATATATTATGCCAGTACAGAGGGGAACCGACCACAAGTACTTCTGCTTCCTTCATCTTTGCAATCACTTCTTTCAGCTGGTCATCCGCAAACGTCTGTCCATAACTTCCAATCCGGTAATCTGTCAGATTTAATGTTTCATATTCTTTTCCTTTCAGAAGCGCTGCCGCCAGTGCAGCCGTGTTTCCGTTCCTGTTCGGACTTCCGTTGATAAATAAAATTTTCATTTTTGTTTCCTCCTTCTTGAACATCAGCCCATTCCAAATTTGCCTAACGGCAAATGGGCTGACGCTGCATGTCAAGTTTTCATAGAAAACTTGACACAACTTTTTAATAATTTTTTTCTTATTTCGTCATATTATCTTCCCAGAACCGGACTGCATGATCAAACCATCCTTTGGCAACAGTTCCCTCGCCCAGTCCAAACCCATGCGGCAGTCCCTCAAATATCTCTATTTCGGCATTTGTTCCCTGCGCCTGTATCTGCTTAATCCGCTCCTGCATTGTTCCATAATATGCGATTCCGTCACTTGTACCAACACACGCATAGGCTGGCGGTTCCATATTTTCCTCCTCGGTGTAAATATCATAAAAATTCTGTTCTCCTGAAACAGCATGTTCTTTCAGATCATTTACGATTTCAACTGTCCTGCCGGAACTGACACAGGAATACCATGTAAGTATATCCCGCACATCCTTTTTATTTATGCCCGCTTATTTTTACTCTTTTGCTTCTTTTTTGCTGCCTGTGCCGCCAAACACATCTGACATTTCCATGGCATCAAGCTGTTTATCCAGTGTCTCAATTTCCTTTTTGGTCAGCTCAATTTCCGCTGCCCCGGCATTCTCCCTCAGACGGTCTGGTTTTCTGGTTCCCGGAATCGGCACAATATAATGCTTTTTACAAAGCATCCATGCAAGGGCTATCTGTCCGGGTGTGGCATGTTTTCCTTCTGCAACCGTGCTGATTAGTTCCAGCAGCTTCTGGTTCTGTTCTACTGCATCAGGCGTAAACTGCGGCATCACGCTCCGGTAATCTGTTCCCTCCTCAAACCTGGAATCCTTACCATACCTTGCAGACAAAAAGCCATTTGCCAGAGGAGAAAAAGCCACATAACCAATATTTAATTCCTCCAGTGCAGGAAACAGGTCCTCATACCAGCGTGCCATCATGGAATAACGGTTCTGGACTGCTGTCAGCGGACAGATGGCATGGGCACGGCGTATGGTATCCTCCGTGGCTTCCGAAAGTCCCCAGTGCGTAATTTTTCCTTCCTTAATCAGGTCTGCCATAACCCCTGCCACTTCCTCAACGGGAACATTCGGATCATTCCTGTGCTGGTAATACAGATCAATATGGTCAGTACCCAGCCTTTTTAAAGAAGCATCCACCGAAGCCCGAATCACTTCAGGACGGGAATCCGGCACCAGCGGCTTATTGACGCTGGAACTCTCCATGTCAAAATGAATCCCGAATTTTGTCGCCAGCACAATTTTGTTCCGGTACGGCTTTAATGCACTGCCCACTAATTCCTCATTGTCATGGGGATTTTCCGCCGTGCCGTATACCTCTGCCGTATCAAAAAACGTATATCCAATATCCACAGCCTCTGCCAGCAGCTTAGTCATTTCCTTTTTGTCTGCCGGCGCGCCGTAAGCATGGCTCATACCCATGCAGCCAAGACCAACCGCAGATACCTTTAAGTCTTTTCCCAGTGTTCTGTATTTCATAGTCTGTCTCCTATAATCCTAGTGTGTTCTCGGAAACTCCCAGCCCTCATTTTTCAAGGCTTCTGAGATTTCCAA
>CAYNOE010000274.1:3696-4093 GCA_964398745.1 uncultured Lachnobacterium sp. | reverse complement strand
AAAATCGATTTTCGCGGTAAAAAGATAAAGGAATGTCACTATGCCACCAAGCATATATTGCGCATCCTCTATCACAGTCCATGCCAATTCGACAAGCTCTTTTCCAGTAATCTTGTCATTTACACCATTTGTATAATTTTTCCCAAGCTGGGCAATCAAATAGGCTGACATGGTATATGTATCTGACTGGCTCTTTTTGGTAAATTCTACCGCGCTGTTCTTTAAAAAACGCTCCACATCCGGGTTTGGAGAACCGGAGAACTCGGAAATC
This sequence comes from uncultured Lachnobacterium sp., assembly GCA_964398745.1. Lineage (GTDB taxonomy): Bacteria > Bacillota > Clostridia > Lachnospirales > Lachnospiraceae > Roseburia. The sequence continues at coordinate 3,822 of CAYNOE010000274.1, read as the reverse complement.
GTCCTGACAAGTTCCGGTTCCCCTGCTTCATCATCAGTTCCTAATGCCAAATAGTCACGAATGTTGATGTAGAAAAAACTATCTTTGATCGACATTCGCAGCATGCCTTTCCCTTACAAATTTTCT
>CAYNOE010000274.1:0-3686 GCA_964398745.1 uncultured Lachnobacterium sp. | reverse complement strand
CAGGAGTACGGACAGGACGGTTCTTGGCAGATTCTTCAATCGCATTGATAAACATCTCCACCTGTTCCTTGCCGGAAATGACAAAATTTTTCGTTCGTTGCTATTCACGGCTCAGGAGCCCCTCATAGCACCGACTCTCTAGCCCACAATCCCTCCGTCCGCCATTTCGATCATCCGGTCGCACTGTGCAGCCACATCCATGTCATGGGTTACAAGCAGGACTGTGGTACCGGAATTATGCGCATATCCCGCCAGAAAACGGATAATCCTGTTTCCGGTTCCGGAATCCAGCGCCCCTGTCGGTTCATCTGCAAACAGTATTTTCGGATGGTTTACAATTGCCCTTAAAATCGCCGTTCTCTGCTGTTCCCCCCCTGACATCTGTGCAGGAAACAGATAACGCTTATCATTAAGCCCTACTTTTTTTATCCAGGCATTTAAATTTTTCTCATCAAACCGGCTCCCGTTTTTTGAAAAACAGACCGGCATCCTGATATTCTCCTCACAGGTCAGTTCTGAAATCAGATGGTAATTCTGAAACAGCAGTCCGATATTTTCATTCCGGAAACGCTCCTGCTCCGACGGTTTCATCCTGTAATAATCTTTTCCAAACAGTAACACCGTTCCCTTTGTCGGCGCGTCAATACCGCCTGCAATGGTTAAAAGCGTACTTTTTCCGCTGCCGCTTTTTCCGACAATTGCCGTCACCGTTCCCTCTTCCAGTTGAAAGGAAATGTCCTTTAATATTGCAATTTTCTGCCTTCCGTTTTCAATCATTTTTTCCACATGGTCTATTTCCAGCGCGATTTTTTCATTACTCATCCCTGATGACCTCCGTTCCTGTCCTTTTTTCATTGATATATCCCGCTGCCGCACAGCACGCAAATATAAAAATAACGGCTGCGGCTGTAGTCAGTAGTATGACAGGTATGGACAGCGGAAAGTGTTTTTTCAGCCCGAAATAAAAGTACAGTTCTGCACACACCATAACAGTAAAAGACACTGCAAGCGAAGAAACAAGCGCAATTTCTGTATATTCATAAAAAACCACCTTCCTCGCTTCTGCCGGGGACGCACCGAATATCTTATATAAATAAAGCTCTGTTTTCCTTTCCGTAAGGTCGTTTGCAATTACCGTATAAAATATGGATACCGTCACAAGCACGAGCATACTGCAAAGCAGCACAATAATATCCAGATAATCCTTTAACAGCTGTACCACTTCTTCAATCAAAGATGAGGCGGACTCCACATGGCAGGAAAAACCGCTAAGCTCCTGCCTGATTTTTTCTTCTTCCGCCACTGTGGCGTCAATGAGAAAAACGGCATCCCAGGTATCATCCACCCCGTACTTCCAGTCGCTGCTGTTTAGCACAAAGCTGTAAGGGACAAGTCCTAAATACTGGTTATCCGTCAGGTGTCCGAGACAGACGCTTTCTGCTCCGAAAATATCTGTTATTACCCCGTCTGAACATCCGCAGCGGTAATAAAAATAATTTTCCGCCAGAAAGCTGTTTTCCGGAACCGAAAAATGAAAATTGCCGTCCGTCTGGTCCTCAATTAAAAACGCCCAGAACGCTCCCTCCTCCCCCTGCATCCCGTTTAACTGCGAATAGTCCACCAGTCTGGAATAAGCAAACGTATATATTATCCCTGTTTCATCCAGTTTTTCTTTCACCTGCTTCTGCTTACTGAAATCATCCATTAATACAGCAATGGTATAGCCCATATTATCCCGGTAGGCGCTTCTTAACATACCGCTGGTATTAAATACAATATTTGCAACAATACACAAAAGAACCGTACCAGCCGATATCACAATGGACAAAAGCGCATCCCGTCTGTTCCTGCTGCACAGAAAACAAAATCCCAGGTTATTGATGGTTTTGATCTTTCTGCTTCTTCTCCGCTGTTTTGTAAAAACACCAAAGAACAGATGAAATACGAAAAACAGTATTCCTGTCAGAATCGCCGCAGCCATACCTGCCACAAACAGATATTTTTTCTTTATATGGAATACAAAAAGCGAATACAGAATCATTCCTGCCACAGTCACTGCTGGAATACAAAAATGATGTTTCTTTCTGCTTCCCTTTCTCTGGTACAGAATCTGTACGACCTGTTCCGTCAGCCGAAAATCCGTATACAGATTTCCGAAAAAAACGATAAATGATATCAGTACAAATGTTTTTAATAATACAGAAACAGAAAACAAAAGCACCGTTTCCGTATGAAGAATATTTCTTGAAAAGTGAAGAAAAAGAACATAGCCCAGTCCGCAGCCTGCAAAAGATGACAGTGCATAAATGGCGGCATCCAAAAGCGCCTTTACCGCCAGATCCTGTTTTGTCATACCATAAATATGCATCATAACAACTGCTTTTTTCCGGGACTGGTTCCGAAAACCAATCAGGCACATCGTTCCTGCCGCACCAACAAACATGGCCGCAACCGCAATGAACCCCAGTATATTTTCTGTTCCCTGAATAGTAAATGAGTCCCTGTCAATTTCCATCCCGTTCACCGCTGCCTGGTTCTGCAGCAGCTGCGTGTTGTTTTCCTGCACAAACAGCACCATGGATACGGTTGCTGCCAGCAGTGTAAACAGAAGAAACAAAATGATATTTTCCAGATGCTTCTTCCGGTACATTTTTAAAAATAACGAAATTTTGTTCATGTATCTCCCTCCTCACCGGAACACCGGTCATTAATGCTGTAAAGCCGGAAAAGAAAAGGAACCAGCATCAGGTCCAGAAAAATACCGTACCATACCGGAAGAAAGTAATACGACGTTCTTTGCAGAAACTGCTCCGGGCCCAGGCCGGATACCAGAACCATATTTCCCGTAAAAATAAATGCGGAAGATAAAAGATTCAGTACCAGCACCATTTTCATAGCACGCACGGATTTTACAGCCTCTTCCCTAACCGGCTTTCTTTTTTTGAAGCAGATGGAAAACGCACAGAAAAAATCCACAGCCGCTCCCGATAAAACGAGAAGCACAAGTACCATTCCAAACAGAAACAATAAGGATGGAATATCAATAAAAAATGAAATATCGTATACACCGCTGATATTTAAGCTGACCGCATACAGTCCCAGCAGTATAAAAAGAAATCCGACGGCGTATGCGGCATTTAAAATCCAGGTGCTTCTTTTTATGATGCTTCTCTCCTTTACAAACACTTTCATGTTTTCTTCTGCCCTGTTAAAGTAAACCTCATTCCTAATATCCTCACCCGACAGAAATTCGTTTATACTGATATTCAGTAAACTGCACAGTTCCTCCATCACTGCCGGGTCAGGCATACTTTTTCCCCGTTCCCATTTGGAAACCGCCTTGTCCGACCTTCCAATCTTTTCCGCAAGTTCTTTCTGCGTCATTCCAAGCTGCCTTCTTTTTTCGGCAATATAACAGCCTGTCTTTTCCTGATTTAACATGTGAACCTCCTTTTTGCCACTATACATTTTCCTATACATAAAAACAACCGATTTGTAGTAGAATCCGGATTCTACCGCTCTACCGGGTATCTGTCACCTCCAGTTTCCAACTAACTTATCGGAAAAATCAGGGTGATTTCTAACGCCTGCTTTGTGAATGGTTAATCTGGCTACATGAATCGCAGATTATATTATTTTTGATAATATAGTCTGCCTGCGGAAATAGCAGACCGCCGCATATGGTG
>CAYNOE010000273.1:0-4110 GCA_964398745.1 uncultured Lachnobacterium sp. | reverse complement strand
AAAAGGCTGTCTGATGCAGGAGGTTTGAAAGTGTTTCACCTACATAACTCACAGTTTCTTCCTCCTTGGATTAATTTAAGCTTGCCAGTAATGCTCCGGCTTCCACCGCATCCCCGACTGCAACATCAATGCTTGCAACGGTTCCATCCTGCGGGGCAACAACCGGTGTCTCCATCTTCATGATTTCAAGAATCAGGACCGTATCCCCCTTCTTCACCGCATCGCCTGTATTCTTTTCAATCTTGAATACTTTTCCTGCGGCTCCTGCCTCAATACGGACAGAACCTGCGGCTCCTGCCTGCTTCGGGGCAGCAGCTGCGGCAGGCGCTGCAGCACGTACCGGTGCTGCTCCTGCTGTGCTTCCGTTTTCTTCTACTGTTACATCATAAACGTTACCATTTACGGTAATTGTATAATTCTTCATGTAAATAATCCTCCTGAAATAAATGATTGCTGTAACTGTTTTGTTTTCCAGCAGTTACCTATTGTCTTCTTTTAATGGAACGGACTACAAACTCATTTGTAGAAGCTCCGGCAGATGCTGCAACCGCTGCTGCAATTACAGCAATCAGTTCTGTATCATCGGTCTGCCGTCCTGGTTCTGCTGCCGGAACCGGCGCCGCTGCTGCCACTGCAGGCTCTGCATTTTCTTTCTGTTTTTCTGCCTTCTTTTTCTCAAGATATGGAACAATATTAAAGCAGGCAATCAGCAGGCTGATCAAGATCAGTACTGCAAATACAACTGTCATTGAAATAAGGGTATTGAGCCCCGCCTTCTGCATTTTTTCGCCCATGGTATATATCGGCTCAATGGAAATTCCGGTGACTTCCATTGAATAATAATCATAAACAACCTGGAAATCCACTTTTTTCTTTTCAAACGGAATCGTAAGATCCGTTGTCAGCGTCTTACCTGATTTGTCCACTTTAAAGGAATCCATTGGAATTTCTGCGTCTGCGGAAAGCTTTGTCTGTCCGAATTCCTTTGTGACTTCATCCCATCTTTCCGTTGCGTCAATCTGAACCTCCGTGATAGGGATTTCGTTCGGGTTGCTGAGAAGATATTCCCTGACATCATCGGTCACTTTATCCGCTGAAATTCCATTCGAACTGTAAAACTGTGAAATGGTCATAACCATGCCGACATTTAACTGCATCTGCTGTTTTAGTTCATCATAAGATGTTCCGTTGTAATCTGCCGTAGTCGGATCTGTTTTTCCACAGGCGCCAAGCACAAAAATCATAAGCACCAGGCCAAGCACCAAAGCTATTTTCTTTTTCATAAAACTTCACCTTTCTACCGTGTACCATGTTTCCTGTCCGGTGTATTCACGGATTTGGTATAGAGCAGTTCAAATGCTGCCACCAGATATTTTCTGGAATCCGCCGGAGCAATGATACGGTCCACATAACCTCTTTTTGCTGCTGCCACTGCGGAATCCTGCAGCGTTCCATACTCATCCGCCTTTGCCTTAATCTCATCCGCATTCGCATCAGGATACATAATCTTTGCGGCAAGCCCCGCATCCATCATGCCGATCTTTGCATTTTCCCACGCATAGACAAAATCCGCGCCAATGGACTTGGAATTCATAAATACACAAGCACTTCCGTATGCTTCTCCTGTAATCAGGTTCACCCTGCCGCTGGTCGTCTGGGCAAATGCCGCAGTCATACCTGCCAGCGCGCGGGCAAGATTTTTTTCGGAACACATCGTGTTCTTAAATCCGGTTACATTGGTAAGGGAAAGAACCGGAATGGAAAAGGCATCACAGAACCGGATAAAATCAGCGGCCTTGTTGCATCCTTTTGCAGTCAGCGACTTGTCAAAGGTTTCTGTCTTATTGCCGTCTCTGTCATAAACCTCGCTGCAGTTTGCCACCGCGCCGACCGTCATGCCGTTTAACTTCACAAAACCGGTTACCATGTTCTTCGCAAAAGCAGCCTTTGTTTCAAAAAATGCATGTCCATCCGAAATTTCAGACAGCAGATACCTTGGATCCCCCGCCATGTTTTCCATGCTGTTGCAGGCACGGTTTAAGTCATCCTGACAGGTACTGGTGTAAACATCGTCCCCGTTGTTGCACGGAAGCATGCATACGAGCTGGCGGATTCTGCCCATAATTTCATCCTCAGAACCGGTAAAATCAACGCATCCGTTATTCTCACCCTGGAATTTTGCGCTCGCGGTATCGCAGACTTCCACACGGTTGCCCTCTACTGCATCAGGCGTATTGACAAACATACGGCCCTTTTCCTCTTCGATAAATGCAAAATCGCAGAGCGCAGGAACTACGGAAAGCCCGCCGCCGCAGCTGCCGAATATTCCGCAGATCTGTGGAACAACTCCTGAAGCTGCTGCTTCTTTTGCGTAAATCTGTCCAAATCCGTCCAGTGCATCCACGGATTCCTGAAGGCGGATTCCACCGCAGTCAATAAACCCTATAACCGGCGCACCCATCTTCATTGCCATGTCATACACAGAAGCAATTTTCTTTGCGTGCATCTCACCGATGGTTCCGTTTAACACGGAAGCGTCCTGGCTGTAAATGAATACCAGCCTGCCGTCAATCTGCCCGTGTCCAATGACAACACCATCAGAAGGAGCTTTTGCAGCATCCAGGTTGAAGTCCGTGCTGCGTGCAGTTACGAGAGAACCGATTTCCATAAAGCTGTTCTCATCGACCAGTCTGGCAATACGCTGTATCGCCAGATTTTCATTGTTACTACTCATCTTATGCCCTCCATCTATTAAAATGTAATAAAAAATTTCCGCTAGTATAATTGTATATCATTTCCAGTTTTATTTCAACTGTAATTGTTAAAATTTTCACAGTATTTGTTACAATAAAAATTCCTTAAGCACTGCTTTCAGAAATGCAGGAAAATCCCATTTTTTCAAATCAGCTTTTGCACGGATATCGTAGGAATATAAGATTTCATTTCCGATACAGTAGGAAATCTTTCCCATTTTTTTTCCTTTCCTGACTGGCAGGCGGATCATCTGTACCAGTTCTTTTTTGATTTTTGCCTCATCGCTGTCGGACTTTAAAAAAGTAAGCTGCGTTTCTTTTGCATCCACATACAAAGGCAGGCTGGCTTTGTTTCCCCATTCATCCAGCGTACCATCCCTGTAACCTCCCGCCACCTCTATTGGCTCCACGGAAAAAATCTTATCAGATCCTTTGTACAGATGGTAATTGTCCAGCCCGTAGGAAAACAGCGTTTTGGCATCCGACCAGCGGTAACTTTTGTGGTTCGGCCATCCACACGCCAGAAGGGCGATGGCATAGTGTCTGCCGCCCTCCTGTGCCGCTGCCACATAACAGTATCCGGCTTTTGACGTAAAACCGGTTTTTCCGGTAATGGCGGAATCCATCATGTCAAGAAACGCATTTTTGTTGTAAACTGCATAAGAAGTTCCGTCCAGACTTGAAAAACTGTGGCTTTTAGTCTGCGTAAGCGCAAGAAACTGTTCGCTTTTCGGCGAATTCCATGCGCAGTAGCCCATAATTCTGCAAAGATCATATGCCGTAGTGTGGTGCGCTCCCCCGCCATCCTCCTTATCCAGTCCGTTCGGGGTCACAAAATGGCTGTCCTCACAGCCAAGTTCCTTTGCCTTTTCATTCATGGCTTTCGCAAATTCCCCAACAGAACCGGACACATGTTCCGCGATTGCATAGGCGCAGTCATTATAAGATTCCAGCATCAGACCGTATAATAAATCCTGCAGATAAAACTGCTGTCCGTCTTTTGTCCCAAGATGAACCTTCGGCTGGGATGCCGCTTCCTTACTCACCGTCACCACCTCATCCATCCGGCAGTTTTCCATGGCAAGGATACAGGTTAATATTTTTGTTGTGCTTGCATTCGGCAGCGGAACCGTTTCACTTTTTCCATACAAAAGACGTCCGCTGTCAGCATCCACCATTGCGCAGGCCTTGGAATAGAGGCTGCTTTTGTCCGGTTTTTCAGTTTTTTTGGTTGTTTCAGCATAAACTGGTGAAAAAGTTGTCATGCACTGGAATATAATCAAAAATAAGACAACGACAAGTTTCTTTTTTTTCATAAAAAATACACATGCTGCTCCTGCTGTCGTTCCAAAAAATG
>CAYNOE010000272.1:0-4131 GCA_964398745.1 uncultured Lachnobacterium sp. | reverse complement strand
AAAAACTGCCCTACTGGACTCGGACGCCGTTTATTTATGAAACCTGTACGGTAGTTGTTGTCGGGACGGATGTGATTGGAGCTTCTACCGCAGATCTTTCTCTTGCAGTCCGTCCGGCATTTTGCATGGACAAAGAAACTGTTATTAAAAAAAGCGGGGATGTAATTACCGGGGAGCAGGTTTATGTCATTGAGTAGGCAGGCTGAAAGAACAGGGATTCTGGAAGGTGGGACGGAAGATAAAAATATGAATTGTAAAGGAGAAAGGAATATGTTGAAAAGAACGATAAGTTTTTTGCTGGCACTGTGTCTGTGCATAGGAATTACTGCTGGCACAGAGGTATATGCGGGCGATGACAAGGGCACAAATGATGAAGAAAATGTTGGAATAGGGAAAATGGAGGATGGGGATAATTCTGCCAGTGAAGAAACAATCGACCTTCCACAAAATGGGGCGAAAGTTCAGATGGACGATTAACAGTTGCAGATTATGTCGTTGGCACTTGATGAGGAAGAGGAGAGTGGCAATGAGGAACGTTACACGGTATTGGTTTTGGATAATTCGTCATCATCTAATTTTGTTTATAATGGCAGAATCTTTTATACTGCAAATACTGCACTCCCACAAGTGAAGACGGCATCCGGGAAATTTGTGAAGGATATCCAGTCTGCATCCGGGAACAATTATGTGGCAGTCGTTTCATACCGGAACAACATTTCAACAGTTGTATCACCTTTTACAAAGGATACGGATTCATTGATGAAAGCAATAAATTCCTTATCTGCTTATGGGAGCACTCGGAGCGTATATAATGGGCTGTCGGCAGCAGAGAAGCTAATTGACTCTGTGGAGAATCCGGCTGCTGTTAAAAATGTAGTATTGTTTTCTACGGGTATGACAAATGATGGGATATATAGTTATTCCGGACATTACAATAATTCCGTGATAGGCGGTGAATGGTATAGGACGGATACAGGCATTTCCCTTTATGCATATGCGAACAAGGCTTACGAGGCAGCAGAAAGGTTAAAAGAAAAGGCAACGGTGTATTCTATTGGACTGTTTAATACAATGGAGAATATGCCACAACAGGGGCGTAATGTGGTTCAGTTTTTTAAATTGTGTGCGTGTGACTGGGCATCTTCCAAAAATTGTTTCTATGATGTAAAGAACCCGGATGAGCTTGAGTTTGTTTTTGGTGAAGTTGCAGGCAGTATTGTAAAACAGACAGGAACATTTTCTTACCCGGGAACCGGAAGGGATTATACATCTACATATTATTATGATGATAATTATTTTAAGGATTCTTCTTATAAATATAATCAGCAACTGGCAACCATGTCACTCTGCTTAGAATTGTCTTCGTGGGGGAGTGAGGCAAAGTCAGACTATACCAGAAAAATGGAAAATGCTGAAGAGCTTTTGAATGAACTTGGGTTTATCGGATTTGACCATAATTACACAGATGCATGTGAAGAAGGTATTACCGGAAAGCCGACCAAGGATTCAATTGGAGTGGTTGCGGCAAATAAGGAACTTGTTTTAAATGACAAAGAATATACACTAATTGCCCTGGCAGTTCGTGGCGGCGGCTATGAAAGGGAGTGGGCAAGTAATTTTACAATAGGTGAGAACGGTGCACATGAAGGCTTTACAGAAGCAAAAAATAAGGTGATTGCATTTTTGGAAAAGTATATTGTGGAACATGATATTGACGGTGATATCAAAATCTGGATAACTGGCTATAGCAGGGCGGCTGCGACTGCGAATTTGGTTGCAGGTGCGCTTGATGACGGTGTTGTGGATTTAGGCAGTTCTACTCTCAGACCAAGCGATTTATATGCGTATACGTTTGAAACTCCGGCGGGGGCACTGGTATCCCAGACAACGGGTGTAAAGTATAATAATATTTTCAATATTATCAATAGGGCGGATGCAGTTCCAAGAGTGGCGCCACAAAAGTGGGACTTTAAACGTTATGGGATAGATTGTTATATTTGCAGTAAGGAAACTGACGGAAAAACGGTTTATGAAAAACGGAAAATGAAAATGCTTGAGTTTTATCAAAAGCTGGAAGGATATGAGGGATATATTATAGATGATTTTACCATGAAGAAGGTGGTATTCGACCCGTCAAAAATCTGTCCGGGAGGTGATGCTGCTATATATATTGCAGATGATGAAAAGAATGATTCGCCTCAAAGTGCATTTCTGGAAAACTATATTAAAATATTGGTAAAAGAAGGACTGGGTAAAAGAGAGAGTTATGTTAAGTCGTATCAGTCTGGAATACGGGATGCCTGCGGAATTTTCTTTGGAACAAGTTCTGGGAAAAAGGAGGCTTTGGAAGAGGCGGTAGAGAGGAAACTTAAAAACAGATTGGCGTTGTGGCTTGTTTTACTTGTTGAAAATGGAATAGACGATGTATATGATGACGTGGTAAATTCGCTGAAAGCATGTCTTGATGAAGCTGGAATTACTAATTATTCCAAGGAGGAGTTTAACCATTCGGTTGATATGATTGTGAAGCTTGTTTTAAAGATGGCTGTATGTCATCCAAATTTAACAGTCTCACTGATATCAAACATGAACAGCATTGGTCAGGCTCATTTTCCAGAATTATGCCTTGCATGGATGCAGTCCATGGATATCAATTATACCACGGATGCCGGGCTTGGCTTTTCGTCTGGAAAGTATCGCATTATCCGTATTAATTGTCCGGTAGATGTTACGGTGTGCGATTCGGACGGAAATGTTTTAACGACGATTATAAATGATACTCCCCAGAAAGACGGAGAACTGGCTGCAGCGTTTAATGAAGATGGAGAAAAACTTGTATATTTGCCTGTAAATGAAGATTATGTGGTGAAGCTGACGGCTACTGGTGATGGGACAATGAATTATGGAATTCAGGAAATAGACCCTCAGGCAGGAGAAAGCAACCATATTGTAAACTTTAATGACATCTTGATTAGCAAGGGGCAGGAATATGTAGCGTATCTTCCGGGTTACAGTCTGAAAGAAATTGAAGATGGTTCCGGAGAGGCGGCGAAAACAAAATATACGTTATTTCTTGATGATAAACAGATTTTACCTGATGAGGAGTTAAGTGGTAAAGATGCATTCGATGCATATTATTATGTGGATGCTGTGGCTGCAGATGAAACAAATGGATATGTGTTCGGCGGAGGTACACACCAGCTTGGCACTTTTACAAAGCTGACCGCAGTAGCGAATCAGGGATATGAGTTTGTGGGATGGTATGCAGATCAGGAGCTTGTTTCGAAAGAAACAGAATACAGAATCCGGGTTTCTAAAGATGTGAAGCTGGTTGCGGTATTTAAGCCTATTGAGGAAGGAAATGGGATTCAGGGGTCGTTTAAAGTGGTATCCCAGTGGAATGACGGATTCAATGGAGAAATTACTCTGGCAAACGAGACGGAGGAAGTAATTCACAATTGGATGGTAAAATTTGATTTACCTTATGAGATTACCAATATGTGGAATGGTTCCATTGTTTCTTATGAAAACGGGGTTTATACGGTTCGCAATGCATCTTATAATTGGGATATTAACCCAGGTGAATCTGTAACGATAGGGTTTACTGCACGCTGGGATGCTGCGGAAGAGGAAAAGGTTAAACAGCCGAATTATTATAACCTGGTAAGAAAAAATGCAAATACCGTTACGGAGAATCTGGAGATTACCTATAAAGTAAACAGTGATTGGGAAACTGCATTCAATGGGGACATCCGGATAAAGAATACATCATCAAGTGATATGTCAGACTGGATGCTGGAATTTGATTTTGATGGAGAAATTAAGGAATTTTGGAATGCAGAAATTGTTTCTCATGAGGGAAAACATTATGTAATCAAAAATAAAGGGTACAATGCAACGATTGGTGCAGGGCAGACACTGGTGCTGGGATTTGAGACAGCAGATGGGAACGGTACTGGTAAGGAACCATCAGGCTATCAATTTACAACTGTGAATTTAGATTAGCAGTAGTTTACAAAGCATCAGCTAATAAGCTGGTATTCCCTGGATGACAGGATAAAGAACCGGATGATTCCTGGTTCTTTATCCTGATTTTCATAAAACACAGAAAAAAATTTTAAAAAGGGAAAG
>CAYNOE010000271.1:0-4150 GCA_964398745.1 uncultured Lachnobacterium sp. | reverse complement strand
CAAATTATGTCTTCCATATTTTGATGAAACAGAAGAAGAAATTGAAGAGGACTTGACAGTATTGAAAAAATTGTTTAGTGTTGTTCATATTCCAGAAACAGTGTATCGGGAATTGACAGAGAATAAAGTATTTTCTGAAAAGCGGAAATATACTGATTTTAAGAATGCATATCTTCTTTATCTGGACAGTCAGATTTGATACAGGAATAAACTTACACAATTGAAGATCTTTATGTACTTCCGGACTCTTATCAATGATACTTTACCGTAGGAAGCTTTTTCCCTATATGCCCTATATATATTCTCTCCTCCTCAGGACGCGGTTCAAAAAAAATCCTTCCGGCATATCCTCCGGTAAACCTGACATGCCACGAAAACACCTGTCTTGTCCCATCCGGCATCATAATCTTATGCTCCTCCTCAAACTGCTGCAATGTGACTTTTGATTCCGGCGTTGCATGGGTTAACTTTTCCTTATCAAATTTCTTTCCCATTTCGCCTGCAGTTTCCTGCAGCTCCAGCAGCCTGCGGTAAACCTGCCCTGCCTCAGTACCTCCGATTTCCGTCTGTAACTGTTTTATAGCATTCTCACAAAAAATCAAATTTGGAAACATCTCATCTCTGCACATAAAAATATCCATCCCAGAATGAATAGACTCCTTTTTCTGCGATGCAAGGATTTTCTCCTGCTCTTCACAGAATATAGCTGCGTTATCTTCACAGGAAACATTTGGAATACTTGCAGCCTCTGAAATCATCTCCCCTTCTTCATCCAGATAGGTATAAATCCCTTTTATAACAGCCTTTTTCCAATAAGGATTACTCAGAAAACTTATTAAGATGCCATCAGTCTCATAGGCAAACTGACAACTTCTTGATGTCAGTTCATCATGATAAAATTCCGCTTCCAGCTTCCATTGATATTCCTGCTCAAATTCCTCTGAATCAAAGGTAAATGATTGGTTCAACATTCTTCGAAATCTGCGTTTTTGTTCTACATCTATATTGTCATCATTCAGCCACTGTTCCATCCTATAATTTTCTGCCAATTCAAATGAACGATAATCTTTATCTAATATAATGCTATCACTATCAATCACATTCTTTACCAAATAATAAGTATCAATAAAATTTTTCATAATATCCTGTCCCATTTTTTTATCCGGACATGGAAACTTAGCCGACAAATCATTGACAACTAATTGCATAACCCTCCACCTCAAAACATTTCATCAATGGCCTTATCCCATTCATCAAAGAAGCCATCTGGCCAAAAACTCAGCCTGCCATCTTTTTGTAAAACAGGCTTTTTTATAACAGGAAGCACCACATTTTCAATCCCATTTTTCTTTTCCAATCTGTCAAAATAAAACAACCTAACCTTTTCGGGTTCCAGAATGTTTCTTTTTGCACTGAGACGAATGCCATTCAACACATGATCGCTATGTGTTTCTACTATAATCTGCACACCTCCCTGTGCCGCTCTCGCAATCAATTCTCCCATTTTCCGCTGTCCCTTTGGATGCAGGTGTGCTTCAGGATTTTCAAGGATTAAAAGTTCCCCTCTTTTTGCCTTTACCAAGGCCAATATCACAGGAAGAACATAAGAAATGCCAAACCCGACATTTTGAACAGAAAAATAATCCACCGCTGCTGCACTCCGTTGATGAACGGTCAGGCCGACCCTGTTACCATGCCCATAATCTTCTGTACGAAAGGCTACACCAGGGGTAATCTCACTCATCCAACACTCCACTTGTCTGGAAATCCGGTGGTTCGGCTCTCCTTCATACAAAACTGACTCATTCTCTACATCATCTAACTCATGTTCCCTCAAAAAATGTACCGCATATTCTCCGTGGTTTCCAATCTGTCTCTGTTCCCATACCTCATAATATGACTTCTGATAACTGCTTTGAGGTCCGAGACGATCTGCCGCTATGTAAGCAAATCCGGTTTCAAACAAATTCAAACCCAACATCTGATTCTTGTCTTCCTCCGAAATTTCCCGTAAAAAATCCGCTTCCTTCTCATAATGATAACTCTTTTTTAAAACACCGGTTTCGGACTCCAAAGAAATACGAATAAAATTTTCTTGTGCGTTTGTATAAAGCAAATCCCTGCCTACCCCTATATTAGTATACTTTCCGTTCAAATAGATTCCCTTATCCAGGGCATTTTGTTCCTGTGCCTGACGCAAAAGCAGCAACGCCTGTATCATGGTTGATTTGCCCATGCTGTTTATCCCGGAAAATAAATTCAGGCAGGAAAGTTCCAGTTCTTCTTTCTCAAAACATTTAAAATTTTCTACTGCCATTTTTGTAATCATCTATAATCTCCCTCATCATTTTATCTATACTTATAAAACGCTGCCCAAATGATTTTTTATCACTTGCCTTTAAAATTTTCAGAAAAGAATCCGACTCGCACAGTATCAAAAATTTCTTATACACCTTGTCCTTTTGCTCTATCAATATCCGCAGTTCTTCATCATCCAAAAGGAATAAATTCCTGCACCATGCCTCGTAAATAGCCTTATTAATTGGTCTGCGCATACCGTCTTGCGCCAACTTCCGAAATGCATATTTCCCCATGATTTTCTCTGCAGCAGTCATAACTCGGACAAAAGACTGCGCCAATTCTTCCCTGTCCACGGACTTCTCCTGATTCAAAAACTCCATTGCCCCATTTAGATAATTATCCGGAATGCCCTCATACTTATCCGTTCCGTAATAACAGACTGCAACAAAACGCAGGACAAACTCCTGATCCTGCATCCGGTCATTCCGAAGGCTATACGAGGTTGCTGTCTTAAACTCTTTTTTATCCGCAAGCATTTTGCACATTTCTACTGCTTTCCCCTGATACAGCGCATGCCTGATTTCCTGCGGAGTCAGCTCAAGACCGCCTGTATTAATTCTTTTGAAAATATTATATTTTACGTTTATCGGAGTACCAGACTTCACAATATATGTAATAATATTTGTCTCCTCAATCCTTCGGGCAAACATACGAGGCAGCTCGGAATACTTCATTCCTTCCAAATCCTTAAAGAATTCCAGTCCGGTCAACTCCAACTTGTTATCCACCACAAATTCCTTGATTGAAGTAATCCTCTGCAAGCCGTCAATAATCAGCCAATTATCACTATCTCCTCCATCAAAATAAAATGCCGGAAGCGGAATACGCAGCAACATAGACTCAATTAACTGACTCTTTTTCTGGTCAGACCACAGACCCGCCTTTCTCTGAAAAGCCGTATTCAAATCTACTTCGCCATAGCGAATTCTTGATATCAGGGATGATAATTCCATTGTTTTCATATCTATATCAATTTTGCTCGGATCAAACGGACGAATTTCGGATATTTCCAAATCTCCGTCACTATCATCCGCCTCGACTCCATCGCTTATGATTAAAATTCCTTTATTTTCGAGATATCTCATCATCTCATTATAATTTTCCTCTGTCTTTACAGAAGACGGTAGCCCTGCATAAAAATTAGAAACCATCATCTCATTTAAAATTCCGCCTTTGCCGTTCCCTATATTTACCAGCTTTTCCAAATCTTCCTTAATTACTGCTGTAAGCATACATAATCCTCTCAACTAAAACATATAATAGTATCATTCAACTTTCAACTATCTATCATTATACTAAAAGGGAGTTTGTTTGTAAATGAAAACGGAATATTGCATGAAAATCTTACTTTCTCCGCACTCACACGACAACAAAGAAAATCCGTATTTCTGGTGCGTCCTGAAATTTGATGATGAATGGCATCAGATTGCCTGCGGCTGGGAATCCTCTCCCGATTTATGCTATGAGTCAATCAAACAAAAATTTAACCATTTATTTTAATGCAGATATCCTGAATCCGTGAGCCTAACCACAAATTACTTTCTGTAACTCCATATAATTCCGGCACTTATACATTGTTTTGCCAGATTATTTTTTTCACCCGCCAGGTGAAAAAATATTTCTGTTGAATTCACAAATGAACGTATTATCCCAAGCGGCGGGCTTGCCGTTGTCGGTGCAATCCTCGGCAAAAGTGATTTTGTCAAACGCTGCAACCGAATGAAAGTTGACTGCAACCATCCACAGCACCAGATCAAGAATGGTGATATCATGCTGACATACATTGGAA
>CAYNOE010000270.1:0-4153 GCA_964398745.1 uncultured Lachnobacterium sp. | reverse complement strand
CAATAATGGAAAAATTAAAAAAAATTTACCGGAAGATATGTTCGTATGGTTTAAGAAAAAAAATATATTCATTTCGGGTTAGATTTCATTTGGTTCAGGTTCCGGTATATGAAAAGGAGAGATTTCAGAAAATTCAAACCGGTACATACACGCAAGCCCAGAGGGAGGAATGTGAGTATATGTTAAAAGAGGGAATTACGTCAGTATTTCCTTATCCGTGGGTAAAGGAGCACAGACCGGAAAGCATATATGTATATATGGATAAAGAAAAACATATGCCATATGTTATCCCGGATGGGGAGCATCGAATGTATTTTCCGCGTGCCTATTCCAAAGGTGAAGTCAGGGAGTATTTTAATTCCATTCTGACAGAGCAGGACAAACGCAGTCCGCATTATTATTTTGATCCCACGGATGAAAAATTAAGGGACAGTACTTTTCTGGACATTGGCTGTGCCGAAGGTTACATTACGCTTACGGTTCTGCCTTATGTAACGGAGGCAGTGGTTTTCGAGTGTGATGAAACATGGGTTGAAGCAT
Organism: uncultured Lachnobacterium sp.; assembly: GCA_964398745.1. Classification (GTDB taxonomy): domain Bacteria; phylum Bacillota; class Clostridia; order Lachnospirales; family Lachnospiraceae; genus Roseburia. Next base: position 3,613 of record CAYNOE010000270.1, on the reverse strand, counting down.
TGAATGCCACGTTTGAACCATACCGTGACAAGGTAAGGATTGTTTCTAAATTTGCAGGAGGAAAGGATTCCAGCGATACCGTACGTATTGACAGTGTTGTAAAGGGGAAGGATAATGTCGTGCTTAAGATTGATGTGGAGGGAATGGAAAAGGAGGTTCTTTCCGGAGCAGAAGAAACATTAAACAAGCCTGACACAAAAGTTTTTGTGTGCGCCTATCATCAAAAGCAGGATGAAGAGGAACTCGGGGCATTGTTGCGAGAACATGGTTTCCGGATGTCAACCACTGATGGGTGGATGTATTTTGGAAATGAGGATGCCAGTTTTCGGAGAGGAATTATTCGTGCATGGAAGGAATGAAAATCATGGTGGAGGATTTGTGATGTTAAATCTGGTCAAAGCTTATATAAAGAATAGAATTAATCGTAAAATATGGCGTAAAAGGAATTTACATAATTTCACTGAAAACGTTAGTGTTTCTACATGGAATCGGTTGACAGTTGGAAATGCAACATATGGAGAGATAAATGCGTTCATGGCTGCTGAAGAGGGGAATCTGCATATAGGAAATTACTGTTCTATTGCACCAGGAGTACAGTTCATGGTAAACGCGGAGCATCCGCTCAATTATCTTTCCACATACCCGTTCCGTACGATATTTTCGGGGGGGGCAGGAATTACGACGCGTTATCAAAAGGCAACATTATTGTGGAGGATGATGTATGGATTGGGCAGAATGCAGTTATTCTTTCCGGTGTCACCATACACCAGGGTGCGGTAATTGCCACAGGGGCGGTAGTCACAAAGGATGTCCCTGCATATGCAGTGGCGGGCGGAGTCCCGGCAAAGGTAATAAAGTACCGTTTTCAGGAAGAAGTTATTAATGAACTGTTAAAAATTGATTATGGCCGTCTGACAAAGGAACTGCTGGAGAAGCATATGGATGAACTGCATACAGAAATCCGGACAGCGGAGCAGGTGCGGAAAATGGACTGGCTGCCAAGAAAATAAGCATGCTACTATAAGGGGAAAAGAGATGGGACAGATTCAGGTGACGAAAACACCAATTGAAGGGCTTTACGTGATTGAACCGGCGGTACATACGGATTCACGCGGATATTTTATGGAAACATATAACAAGCGCGATATGGAAGAAGCCGGTTTTGACGCTGCTTTTGTACAGGACAACCAGAGCAGGAGCACAAAGGGAGTGCTGCGGGGGCTTCATTTCCAGAAAAACTATCCGCAGGGAAAGCTGGTCCGCGTAACCAGGGGCTCGGTTTTTGATGTGGCGGTAGATATACGAAAAGGAAGCAGGACATACGGACAGTGGTTTGGCATAGAGCTTACAGAAGAAAACAAAAAACAGTTTTACATTTCAGAAGGATTTGCACACGGATATCTTGTATTAAGCGGTGTGGCGGAATTCTGTTACAAGGTAACGGATTTCTGGCATCCGGAGAATGAAGGAGGGATTGCATGGAATGATCCTGGGATTGGAATCTGCTGGCCGCAGATTAGAGGAGAGTACCAGGGGACGGCTTCGGCAGCAGGATACCGGATGGAGGATGGCACGCCCCTTATGCTCTCAGAAAAAGATGAACTGTGGCAGGGAATTAAAATATTATGATACGTGTCTTTAAAAAATTCTATAAATTATTAAACAGACACCAGAGAAACCGGGTTATCATCCTCTTTTTCATGATGTTAATCGGTGCAGGCTTTGAAGTTCTCGGTGTGTCCATGATGCTGCCGCTGGTAACAGTGGTCATGACTCCAGACATTATTGCGGATAATAAATTCTGCGCATGGGTATGCGGACTTTTTGGGATTACGGACCATGTGGATTTTGTCATACTCTGTATCATTGCACTGGTAATCATATTTATTGTCAAGGCGGTTTACCTGACCTTCGAGTATTCCATCCAGTACCGGTTTGTATTCAACAACCGTTTCATGACACAGACAAGGCTGTTGTCCGCTTACCTGAACCGCCCTTATGAATATTTCCTCTCTGCACAGTCGGGGGAGATAGTCAGGATTGTACAGGAGGATGCCAGAAATGCGTTTGACATGCTGACGGTAATCCTTGGTTTTGTAACCGAGGCAGTTGTGGCACTTGCCGTTGTCATCACAATTTTTATCATTAACCCGTTCATGACAATCTTTGTTGCGGCGTCGCTGGTTCTTGTCATGCTGCTGGTTTCAAAAGGGCTGCGCCCGCTTTTGCGCAGGGAAGGGGAAACCTACCAGAAAACCTATGCCGCGGCCAACAAGTGGCTCCTGCAGTCCATTTCCGGAATTAAGGAAGTGAAGGTTACGCAGACGGAAAAATTTTTCTTGGAAAATTTTACAGAATACGGTCAGAAGATGGTAAATGCACAGAGATGGAGCAGTACACTGCAGAATGTCCCGCGTAATCTGATTGAACTGGTTTCGGTATGTTCCATGATGGCAGTGCTCGGAATCATGATTGCAGCTGGGCATGAGATGGATTCGTTAATTCCGTCACTATCGGCATTTGTGATGGCAGCGGTTAAGCTGCTGCCGTCCGCGAACCGGATGCTTGCCAGCGTGACGCAGATGACGTTTTATGAACCAGCGCTTGACAACATGCTCGAAAACCTCGGGGTGCTTTCAGAGAAAACAACATCTGCTGATGAAGAAATAAAACCGCTGCCGTTGAAAAAGGAAATCCGCCTTTGTGGCATTTCCTACACCTATCCCAGGGGCGAAAGAAAAATCTTCGATCATGCGGATCTTGCCATTCCGGTGGGGACTTCGATCGGAATTGTGGGCGCGTCCGGTGCGGGAAAGACAACTGCAGTTGATATCCTCCTCGGACTTTTAAAGCCGCAGGCAGGACAGGTGCTTGCAGACGGCGTGGACGTGGCAGAAAATATGCAGGTCTGGCTTGCTCATATCGGATATATCCCGCAGATGATTTTCATGCTGGATGATACTATTAGGGAGAATGTTGTGTTCGGGCATGCAAAAGACAGCCATACGGATGAAGCAGTCTGGGCGGCATTAGAGGAGGCGCAGCTTGCAGACTTTGTACATACTCTGCCGGAAGGGCTTGACACAGCAATCGGCGAACGGGGGGTACGTCTTTCAGGAGGACAAAGACAGCGGATTGGGATTGCGCGTGCGCTGTTTACGAATCCGGAAGTTCTGGTTTTTGACGAGGCAACCTCGGCGCTTGATAATGACACGGAGGAGGCAATCATGCAGTCAATCAATGCACTGCATGGAAAAAAAACAATGATAATAATTGCACATAGGCTGAGTACGATTGAGGGCTGTGATGCCGTGTATCGGGCTGGGGATGGGAAGATTGTGACAGAGAGAGGATAATAAAAGGTGTAGAAAATAATGCCCATTTAATTATGGACTTTGCAAAAGAAGGGGGATTTGCGAATGCCTCAAATTTTTAAATTCGGGGGATATATTATTTTCTTCTGGTCAAATGAGAACAGACCACAGACAAAAAGACATCATGGGGTATCTTTTTTGTTTGCAATTAACTGACTGGTAGAATAAAAATAATGAATAATGGTGGATATTTTTAGAAGAGACTAAGACCATCATTACAATTGAATAAGAAAATGAAA
>CAYNOE010000269.1:0-4167 GCA_964398745.1 uncultured Lachnobacterium sp. | reverse complement strand
TGTTACTTCGGCGGATGTTTGGGGAGCCAATATGGAATTGATGAAATTATCACTGAAAGTAGAAGTACAATTGTTATTCCTACGATTATTAGATATAATGGAATCAAAAACGGAGGCGAATGCAATGAAGGAGGTATCATTTCAAATGATAACAGACGCATTTGATAAATCAGAGGTTTTGTTTGGACCAAAAGATTTTTATGGAGAGCGGAAGCATTTATGTGATAAGTGCATCATTGTATTTTCAGAGCTGATATTTGAATATATGCTTGAAACATATGCACATGAGGAAGCTGGAACTATACAATGCTGTAATGGAATAACAACAATATATATTTTTGAAATTTCAGGAATGAAGATTGCCGGGTATTTAAGTCATACTGGCTCTGCACTGGCTGGCGGCGACGTGATAGATGTAAATTGGCTTACAGGTGCAAGTAAATTCATCATGTTTGGTTCTGCAGGGGCTTTGGACAGTGACAGAACTAATGGAAAGTTTGTTGTTCCAACTGAGGCGTACCGGGAGGAAGGATTAAGTTATAATTATGTCCCGCCATCCGACTACATAGAAATAAAAAATGCCCAAATAGTGAAAAGGATATTTGATGAGTTGAATCTTCCGAGTGTGACAGGGAAAGTTTGGACAACAGATGCAATTTACCGGGAAACAAAAGACAAGTTTGAGGCAAGAAAAAATGAGGGCTGTTTAGCTGTAGAAATGGAACTTGCGGGCGTTCAGGCGGTATGTGACTTTTATGGATGGGATTTGTATGATTTTTTGGTGACAGGTGATGTGCTTGATCAGCCGGTTTACGATGTTTCAGGACTTGCGAATGCAAACCATAATATGGATAAATTGTATATTGCTATTGAGATAGCAAAGAGAATTTAAGGAGCGAGGGAAGGAACCAGCCTTAAGGAACAGTTCCATGCAGCAGGACTGGAGGTGGCATTATGATTACGATTTTTAAAGATAAAGAGCTGGGAAAATCATTGAAACGATAGATGGAGCAAGGCTTATTAGCAAATATAAAATCAGTTCGGGATTTAATGAGGTTGCATTGGATATTGACTGTCTTTCTTCTGGATGTAAAACGGTATTGAATGTGCTGTATTATCCGGACAGGGTATTTTGCCTGAAGGAATGTGGCAATAATGCTTTGGAAGTGCTGTATGGTCTGGATGGATATGTTTATAGCGAATATGCATTAATTCCGTTTGATATGGATTCTGTTTCTGTCTGGACTAAAACCGGGAAAAAGGTAATAAATGATTATGAGGAGTTAAAGGAGTGGTGGGAAGATGAAAAGTAAACCAATAGTTATGAATCATTTTTCAACAGTCCATTCTTCATTTGTGATAGATTTTTCATTTACAAATAATATAACAATTCTGATGGGAAATTCGGGAACTGGGAAAACGGCTTCCTTTTCATTCATTAGGGAATGCATGGCTATAAACCAGAAGATTATCTGCCTGAACTATCTGGATTACCAGAAAAATATCAAAGATATTGTAAGTGGGGCAGAAGGAAAGCTGGTTGCCAAAGAATCTTTTTGCCATGAAGGAGAATTTGTTTGAATTAGTGAGTGAGAAGATGGGAGAACAGACTAAATTTATGCTAAGGGAATATTTGTAGGAAACACCACACCAGTCAGGAGAAACCAAAATGTACGAAACAAAGATAAATAACTTTAACCTGAAACAGATTGCAAAATCCGGTCAGTGCTTCCGTATTCACGAAGAAGCAACGGCGGAGTTTAGCATAGTTGCAAAAAACAGGCTGCTGATAGCGGAGGATTTAGGGGATGGCCGATATTTATTTCACTGCGGCAGGGAAGAATTTGAAAATGTGTGGGAGGATTATTTTGATTTGCGCACGCCGTATGATTCCATACAAAAGGAGGCGGTTAATCATAAGGATTCTTTTGTACAGACAGCGGCAGAATACGGAAGCGGAATAAGAATACTCAGGCAGGATCTGTGGGAAACCATAATCAGCTATCTGATTGCCAGATGTAAAAATATTGCCGGAATATCAAAATGCATTGAAACCATGTGCCGGACATATGGCAGTGTTCTGGGAGAATATAAAGGAAAAGAGTATTATTCCTTTCCCGGGTGGGAGGAAATACTGCAGGGTGACCAGCAGCAGCTTTTGGACTGTGGTCTGGGTTTTCGGGCAAAGGACATTTATCAGATATCCAGACTGGCTGCGGACGGGAAGTTTGATTTGGAATATTTGAAAAATACTTCCTATGCAGAGGGCTTTGACTATCTGACTTCTTTCCGCTATGAGAAAGCAGACGGGAAAAGGAAAAAAGTAAAAAACTTTCCGGGAATAGGTCCCAAGGTTGCAAACTGCATTCTTCTTTACGGGCTTCATCAGATTGAAAGCGTGCCGGAAGATGTGTGGATTATCAGGATTCGTGATGAAGAATACAAAGGAAAAAGACCATGGTGGTATGACTTCCCATATGCCGGAGTTGTCCAGCAGTGGGTATTTTATTACCGCAGGACTGCCGGGATTTCGGATGGAGAAATGGCAGCAGAAGATATTATGGGAAGTGATAAAATATTATGAGTCTGGATAAAGCTATAAAACACAAAAAAGAAAGACGCAGACCATACTGCGGGGCAAAAGCCGTAGACAGTACCTGCCGGAATCATGGCAGCTGCGACTGGTGCAAAGGAAACCGGATGCACAGAAACGAAAAGAAGGCACTTGGGCAGGCGCTGGAACTGAAAGAATATTTTAAAATTGGAGAATAGAATATTTGATAATATGCACTATGTAAAAGTAAAAGGAATTTTATCTGCAAAAAACGGAATGAACTTATACCGCGGCTGTTCCCACGGGTGTATATACTGTGACAGCAGAAGCCGCTGCTATCATATCGAACACGATTTTGAAGATATTGAAGTAAAAGAAAATGCCATAGAATTACTGGAAGCTTCCCTGAAATCGAAACGAAAAAAATGCATGATAGGGACAGGAGCCATGACGGACCCTTATATTCCCCTTGAACTGGAATTATGCCATGTCAGGAAGGCATTACAGCTGATAAGCCAGTACGGATTCGGGGTTACACTGCAGACCAAATCAGACCGGATTTTAAGGGACATGGATTTATTAAAAGAGATAAATGCAAAAACAAAATGCGTTGTGCAGATGACAATGACCACATATGATGACAGGCTGTGCCGTAAAATTGAACCGAATGTGTGTCCGACAAGCAGGCGTTTTGAGGTGCTGAAAAAAATGCGGGATGCGGGCATACCGACCGTTGTCTGGCTTTCACCTATTCTGCCGTTTATTAATGATACAAAAGAAAATATTTCGGGTATTCTGGATATGTGTGCCGAAGCAGAAGTTTCCGGTGTCATCTGTTTTTCCATGGGTGTGACAATGCGCGAGGGAAACCGCGAATATTTTTATAAACAGCTGGACAGGGATTTTCCTGGATTGAAGGAAAAATATATACAGACCTATGGGCAGCAGTATATTCTGGACAGTCCCGACAATACTGCGTTAATGGCTTTTTTTCATGAAAAATGTAAGCAGTATAAAATCATGCATAATAACGACAGTATATTTGAATATCTTTTCCGGTTTGAGGATGGAAACAGACAGATGAGTATCTGGGATTATTCTTGAATGTTTTCCGTATCCCCCTGCTTTATACTTTCTGTTTGAGGGGTTTTATTTTTTAATTTCCACGAATAAAATGGAAATCACAACAATTAGCTCCTTCTCCGATTGTTCCTAACCTTTCAAATCTAATCTTGGGTTTATATCCTGCAAAGGCAGTTATATCACTTTGGCAAAAGACCGTACACAGTTCGGGGCAATGGTATTTGTCACACATCTCTTTATAAATGCAGCGAGTTATGTCGAAATGTATTTCTTTGCAATCATGCCTTTTCCAATCCACAGTAAAACCATCGATTGGATATTTGGCAAACATCTTGAACAGACTATATGTAAAAGGCATTTTTGTCAGTTTGGCATTTTCTTTAGCTGCATAGTGGGCATTGCGTTGTATTTCTTTATGTGCAATTATGAGTGCTTCTTTGGTAAAACCGTTTTCTATAAGAGTTATATACATGCCTATCGTTGGCAGCAATCTCTTAAAAATATGTTCGTTCATCGCATTATTATTTGAT
>CAYNOE010000268.1:2648-4180 GCA_964398745.1 uncultured Lachnobacterium sp. | reverse complement strand
TCACCCTGTCTGGCAGGCTTCTGTTCTCAAGCAGTTCCAACAGCGAAATTAATTCGTATGGGAACCAAAATATCCAATGAACACCGATATCCGAAGCAGCCCATCTTTCATCGAAAACGTCACGTTCTCTGCACGCTCTGCGAGCTCCTTTTACCCCAAAATACGCAATAGTCCACTTATCATCATTTACAAAAAATATGCCTTTTTTATTTTTTTAATCCATAGCGGTGATAGTTTCTATACACAAAAGGCAGCAAGATGATAGAAATCACAAAATAGAGCAGCATAATACACGGAATCTGCCGGAATACAAAATTCCCTATCTGAAAAATATTAGGATCTTTTGCACACTCAATCACATTCAGCAGCATGTCCGGAGTAAGCCTGAAAAATGTAAGAAATGCAGAAAATGCCCTCCCGATAAATGGCATAACACAAAACAGGAAAAAAGGAACACAGACTGCTACATGCGCACTCCGCATTTTTGCCGCAATCAGCATAGTTACGGATGCTCCAAGAAGGCTTGCGATATAACCGCACAAAACGGTAAGCAAATAATACTGTCCAAAAGTCATAGTATAGATACTATACGGCTGGTCAATCTGGTACGGTGTGGAAAATCCGCTGATTCCCATTACTCCAAGTGAAACCAGTGACAGAATGCCCATTCCGACCCAATAAACGATAGTTGTCATCAAAAGTCCTGCCATCACCTTATGTTTCGCAGCTTTCGTGCGTCCGTATCTGGCAGAAAAGAATACTGCATCTGCCTGGCTTTTGAATTCTTCGGCAAATATACCAGCAGCCAGAAACCCGATCACAATCGCCAGAATCATTCCGTATGTTTCCATGTACATCACGATTGTATCCCACGAATCCTTTGCCTCATAGGCAGGCGGTAGTTCTGTTTTTTTATATTGTTCCATGAGAAACCGTTGCTGCTCTGGTGTTTCACCATACTTTCCAGCCATCTCCTGTAAATTTTTTTCATAGATACTGTACAAATCCTTAGCCTGCTCATCCCCTAACTGATACAAAACACTTTGATCCCAAACAGCATCCGGTGTCAATACCCCTATTACAAAATTTTCAATATCATTATAAGATTGTACGGTCTTTCCATATTCCTCATCCGGTACATCATACGAGTATTTCCTATTGATCTCTGTCCTGCTGTTTACCACCTGGGCAATTTTATCCCCTGTTAGTTCTCCCGCCCATTGATTTCTGTCAGCAGCAAGACGCTTAAATGCCGTAAATCCTGTATGCCCCTCGCCATTCTCATCGACATAACGCACACTTCCAATGGCAAACACACTAAGGGCTACCGCCGCCAACAGGGCAGCAATCAGTACAATCCGGTTCAATTTTTTAGAAAACACTTTTTTCAATTCATATTTCAGTATCATCTTTACCACCTGCTTTCTCTCCAAAATACAGTAAAAAGGCATCTTCCAACGTTGCTTCTTCCCGTACCGCCTGTTCTGTGGGCGGAAGTTTGGAAAGAATCCGAAGTTCTGCGCCGTCCGGCA